>NZ_VCDN01000011.1:0-272583 GCF_033949405.1 Xenorhabdus santafensis
TCTCCGGTATTGCGAACCCTGCTTGAATCGCCACCATCAATATTAATTAATGGAAAGGGGTAGCAGGAATGAATAATGTTAGAAATGACTGGCATCAGGCCGATATTATTGCTGCATTACGCAAGAAGGGTACAACCTTAGCGGCTGTTTCTCGTGAAGCGGGACTCAGTTCATCGACATTAGCCAATACACTCAGCAGGCCGTGGCCAAAAGGCGAATGGATTATTGCTAATTATCTCAATATTCACCCATCAGAAATCTGGCCTAGCCGTTATTTTGATATGAACGGTAATCTTGTTGAACGTAAAGTTCGCGATAGTACTGCCAAATAACTTCATACCCCAGCCGTGAGGCACAGTAACATTCAATATCATTCATTTCTCATGGCTGCATAGCTCCTAAATAACGAGCATGAATATGCAATTGCTTTATGTGCAATATATGCAAATTATGATGAAGTTTTATGGGGGTATTTAAGGGGGTATATAGTTGACTTTATAAAACTAAAATGATTGTTAATCAACTTGTTACTATATTTTAAGTACTCCTGTGATCGAATAACTGCGACTGATGGCGATCTGTACAATGTCAAATACTGAAGTGGTCAATGATACTTGCTATTGATTATCCACAGTATAGTCTTATTGGCGGGCATAATAGTCATACGCCTACATGTAACATGCTTAATAACGCCTTAATTGATTGCATAATCCAATGCAGGCCGTTGTTCATTCGCCAATCTTCCCATATTCTATTACCCTCAAATTTGATGAATTCAATCAATATGAAATGCCATTCTAAATGGTAGATTAAAGATCAATCTTGAAAGAGGTGGTCACGGGTCTAAAATTGGCTGAAAAAACAGTATGTAGATTAGTAAGCGAAGGAAAGCTTCCTGGTTTCACAAAGTCGGCGTTCATGGCGCTTTAAGAGTGAAAATCTAGAAGCGTGGATAGAAGAGAATAAGAGCAAGCAATGACATTAATAAGTCTCAAAGATTTAGAAGCACACCTTTGGCATGCGGCCCACATTATCACAGGCCCAATCGACGCTTCAGACTACAAAACTTACATTTTCCCCATCCTCTTCTTTAAGCGCATCTGTGATGTTTACGATGAAGAGTTTGCAGATGCAATGGAACAAGTTGATGATGTGGAACTTGCGAAAAGTGATATCTTCCACCGCATTCAAATTCCATTAGCTTGTCATTGGAAAGATGTATTTGCTGAAACCAAGGATATTGGCCAAGCACTGAGAGAATCATTCCGTGGTATTGAGTTAGTAAATCCAAAACTTCATGGCATCTTTGGTGATGCAAGCTGGACTAACAAAGATCGTCTTTCTGATGAGTTGCTGTCTACTCTGCTAAACCATTTCAATAAGGTAAAACTCGGTGTCTCCAACGTTAGAAATGACGATATGGGCCGAGCTTATGAATACCTTATCAAACGCTTTGCTGATAAAGCTAATAAGAAAGCGGGTGAGTTCTATACCCCACGAACCATCGTTCGCCTTATGGTTAACATTCTTGACCCACAAGCCAAGGAAAGCGTTTACGATCCGGCCTGTGGTACAGGCGGCATGCTACTGGAAACTATCCACCATGTTAAAGAAAGTGGTGGAGATCCGCGTCTTTTGAAGATCAAAGGCCAAGAGAAGAACCTGACTACTGAAGCCATCGCACGAATGAACTTGTTCCTTCACGGACAAGAGGATTTTGAAATTGTTCGTGGTGATACGCTTCGTGATCCTAAATTTCTAAGAAATGATCAATTAGAAACCTTCGATTGTGTTATCGCTAACCCACCATTTAGTTTAAAAGAATGGGGATACGATAACTGGAGTTCAGACCCTTATGGCCGCGCTAAGTATGGGTTAGCGCCGAAAACCAATGGTGATTTCGCTTGGGTTCAACACATGTTTGCATCGCTGAATAATAAAGGACGTATGGCGGTTGTACTGCCTCATGGCGTCCTTTTTCGTGGCGGTGCTGAGGGCAACATTCGTAAGAAACTTTTGCAAGAAAACCGCATAGTGGCGATTGTTGGAGTTGCATCAAACTTGTTCTACGGGACAGGTATTCCTGCTTGCATTTTGGTGTTACGTAAAGAAAGACCTAAAGCACACAACGATCATGTGATTATCATCAATGCAGAAGAAATTTATACCAAGGGGCGAGCACAAAATACACTTTCAGAGCAGCAAGCAGATGATATTCACGACATCTATCAGCAGATGCGAGTGAAAGGCCCGAAAGCGGATGATATCGAAGGTGTTGCGCGTTGGGTGTCGCACAGTGAAATTGAAGAGAACGACTTTAACTTGAATATTGCTCGTTATGTGCAAAAACCGCTCAAGGAAGAAACTATCTCAGTCGAAGAAGCGTTAAAAGACTTCCAACAAAAGCTAGCTGCGCTTGAGCAAGCAGAACAAGAGCTTGAAGCATTACTGATTAAAGAGGGCTTTTGAGCTGTGAGTACTATGAACAAAAAGAAATTAGAAGACCTACTTTGGGGAGCGGCTGAGTTCCTGCGTGGGCAAATTGATGCATCTGACTATAAACAATATATCTTCCCATTGCTGTTCTATAAGCGTCTATCTGACGTTTATCTAGAAGAATACAATGAAGCGTTGGAATTGCATGAAGGTGATGCTGAATACGCTGCTATGCCAATGTTCCACCGCTTCGATATTCCTGAAGAAGCAAGTTGGGCGAAAATCCGTAATACCAGTAAAGATATTGGAGAAGCGCTGCAAAACGCATTGCGTCTGATTGAATCTCGTAATGAGCGTTTACATGGTGTATTTGGTGACGCACAGTGGACAAACAAAGAGCGTCTACCGGATCATTTATTGTCAGATCTGATTCAGCACTTCAGCAAAATTCCACTCGGCATTAAGTCGGTGACTCAGGATGATCTAGGTGAAGCTTACGAATATTTGATTAAAAAGTTTGCGGATGATTCAGGACATACGGCTGCGGAGTTCTATACCAACCGCACTGTCGTGCATTTAATGACGCGTATCATGCAGCTTAAGCCAGGTGAAACCGCATATGACCCAACTTGTGGTACAGGTGGTATGTTGCTTAATGCGGTAATGGACTTGCGCTTGCGTGGAAAAGAGTGGCGCAGTGTGCATTTATATGGGCAGGAAGTAAACTTGCTTACCTCAGCAATTGCTCGTATGAACATGTTCTTACATGATATTGAAGAGTTTGATGTGATGCGTGGCGATACTTTGGGTGATCCCAAGTTTATTGAAAATGATCAGCTCAAACAGTTTGATGTGATTTTTGCTAATCCACCGTATTCGATTAAGAAGTGGAATCGTGAAAAATTTGCAGCAGATCCTTATGGGCGGAATATGTACGGCGTTCCACCGCAAGGTTGTGCCGATTATGGTTTTTACACTCATATCATTAAAAGCTTAAAACCAGAGACTGGCCGTGCTGCAATGCTTTGGCCCCATGGTGTTTTGTTCCGTGATTCTGAGCAAGCAATTCGTAAGCAGGTGATTGAGTCAGATATTATTGAAGCGGTAATAGGGCTTGGGCCGAACCTGTTCTACAACTCGCCAATGGAATCTTGCGTGGTGGTGCTTAATTGCAATAAACCCGCAGAGCGTAAGAATAAAATTTTGTTTATTAATGGAGTTGAACATGTCACTCGTGAACGTGCTCACAGTCGTTTATCAAATGGTGATTTAGACGTTTTGGTTGAGGCTTACTTTAAGCCGGATAACCAAAGTGATATCACAGCGTTGGTAGATTTAGATGTCATTCGGGAAAACCAGCATAACCTTTCTATTCCGCTTTATGTGAAAACAAAAAATAGCGAAGAAACACATGATATTGAACATGCGATTGAAGCATGGGAAGCGAGTCGAGTGCAGTTAAAGAAACAAGCCAATAAGCTATTTGAGAGCCTTGCTGAACTGGGCTACGGCATCGAAGTGAGCAAGGTGGAGCAGTAAATGACAACAAAACAATTACCAGATGGTTGGCAAATGGTTAAGTTTGGCGATATCGCTAGGCATATTTCCAAGCGCGTCGAACCGAGCGAAACCGAGTTAGAGATTTATGTTGGTTTGGAACATTTAGATCCCGATAGTTTAAAGATTAAGAGACATGGCGTACCTAGTGACGTTGCGGGACAGAAGCTATTGGTGAAAAAGGGCCAAATTATTTTTGGCAAGCGTCGGGCCTATCAGCGTAAGGTGGCTGTAGCTGACTGGGATTGTATTTGCTCGGCTCATGCGATGGTTCTGGAAGCTAATTCAGAGATAGTAATTCCTGAGTTTTTGCCTTTTTTCATGCAGTCTGAAGTATTTATGAGTCGTGCAGTAGCAATTTCTGAAGGTTCTCTATCTCCGACCATTAAATGGAAAACATTGTCAGAGCAACGTTTTCCATTACCTTCAAAAAAAGAGCAAGTGTCACTAGTAAGACTATTGTCTGGAATTGATGGTGTTTTGGATAAAATTGATTCCTCTATTGATAGCCAAGAAAAATTTATTGAATCAGTTATTAATGAGCTGTTGCTTTGTCCAAGAAAAATCGAGCAAGACTCAGTATCAGTTGGCCAAATGTGTCGAGAACAACGAGTTAGAGTTGGTCCTGAACAGTTTGCTAAAGAAAGTACCTATGTTGGTTTTGAGCATTTAAGTGCAAAAAACTTCTGGGAAATTAATAAGTCAGATCTAGAAGGGATTGTCAGCCAAAAGCTTAGATTTGAAAGTGGCGATATTTTGTATGGAAAAATCAGACCCTATTTGCGAAAAGCTGCGCTTACAGCATTTGAAGGTGTTTGTTCATCAGACTTGGTGGTTCTCAAACCTGAGACTTCTGAAATGGGATTGATTTTAGCTTCTCTCTTTTGTAGTGAAACTTTTGCTCGAAATGCTATGAGTTCTGCAAAGGGTACAAAGATGCCAAGAGCAGATTGGAACGTTCTTAGCCAATTAAGGATAGCAAAATTAAGTAACGATCAGATTGTTCAAATCAATTCAGTTCTGCTTGAGTGTCGAGATTCTTTTAATAACCTTAAAAACAAAAAAAGTGCATTAATAGACATAAAAATGAAATTATTAAGGGGTTAGAAAAATGTTTAACGAACAAACCGTTACAGAAAATGGAATTATTGACCGCTTAAAAACGTTAAGCGGGATGAAGTGGAACTATTGTCATGGTGAGAACTTACCTAAACAAACCCAAGATATCTTTGTTGATACTTGGCTAAAAGACGCGCTTTGTTCGTTAAATCCTGATATTCAAAAAAATCCTGACTATGCCGATGAAGTGATTTATAAGCTGCGTGGTTTAATTCTGGAAGCCAAGCATACTGGCTTAGTAAAAGCGAATGAGAACTTCCAAGAATGGTTGATGGCAGAAAAGAGCCTGCCATTTGGTGAGAACGGCGACCATATCACTATTAACCTGATTGACTTCGACACCATCGAAAATAACCATTTTGTGGTGTCACAGCAGGTTCATTACATTGCGGCCACCGAAGTGTTTTTCGATATTGTCCTATATGTCAATGGATTGCCATTGGTTGTAGGAGAAGTGAAAGCCGCGACTCGCCCAAGCGTGACTTGGCAAGATGGTGCAGCTGACTTTATGGGGGGCAGCAAACACTATTGGAAGAATGTTGAACCGTTCTTTGTTCCCAACCTGTTGTGTTTTGCTTCTGAAGGCAAAACCTTTGCCTACGGTGCAATTAATGCCCGTGCTAAAGATTGGGGCCCATGGCATAAAACTGAGCAACGTGATGAAATTTTACCAAGCTTGGCAACGGTTTTAGATAGTGCTGAAGGGCTATTAAACCCGCAAACTTTACTGCAAATGCTTGAATCATTCGCCCTGTTTTCTACTGTGAAAATGGGTAAGGATACGCCACCAAGACGGATAAAAATTTTGCCCCGCTACCCGCAGTTTGAGGCCGCAAAACAAATTGTTGAGCGTGTGAAAAAAGGCTATCCCCGAAAAGGGCTTATCTGGCACTTCCAAGGTTCGGGTAAATCTCTGCTCATGCTTTATGCCGCTCGTATGCTGCGTTCCGACAATGAACTTAAAAACCCTACCGTGTTAATTGTTGTTGACCGCCGAGATCTGGATAGTCAAATTAATGAAACCTTCGGTGGAGCAGACGTTAAAAACCTCATTAAAGTCAAAAGCTGTAAAAAGCTTGGTGAGCATATTGAACAAGATAGTCGCGGCATTTTGATTACTACCATCTTTAAATTTAAAGATGTCGAAATAGATGATAACAACCCATATGGGTTAAATAGTCGTGAAAACATCATTGTGCTGGTGGATGAGGCGCACCGTACTCAAGAAGGCTCGTTGGGGGATAAAATGCGTTGGGCACTGCCTAATGCACATTTTTATGGCTTAACGGGTACGCCAATTTCTGGTATCGACCGCAATACCTTCAAACTCTTTGGAGCAGAAGAGGATGAAGGACGATACATGAATCGCTATAGCTATAAGCAATCCATTCGTGATGGTGCAACAAATGCGGTCAAATTTGAGCCACGGCTAGCGGAGCTTCGTGTTGATCGTGCTGCCATTGATGAAGCCTTTGAGAAAATGGCTGAAGAAAATAGGTTGAATGAAGAAGAGAAAACTGCGCTTTCAAAACGCGCTGGCAGGCTTGCCATTATGCTTAAATCACCAAGACGTATGGAGGCGATTAGTGATGATATTGCCAACCATTTCAACAGCCATGTAAAACCTAAACAAATGAAAGGCATGGTGGTGGTCTATGATCGCGATGCGTGTGTACAGATGTACTACCTGTTAGGTAAAAGATTGGGTTTTGATGCTGTAGAAGTAGTGATGAACGTCGATCAAGCACCAATCAAAGAGCAAGGTGGCAGCAAAGATGGCAAACAAAATAAAGATTGGCTCAGGTGGAGCAGCGATCTTGATTTGCCAATCCAAGAAGCGGATTTTGAACGGTGGCAGGAAATCGATAATGACGAGCAAAAGCAAAAAGACCTGATTGAACGCTATAAAGACCCTAAACAACCAATACAGCTATTGATCGTTACAGCGAAGCTACTGACAGGCTTTGATGCACCGATTTGTTACTGCATGTATCTGGATAAGCCTCTGCGTGACCACACATTGTTACAGGCAATGTGTCGTACTAACCGTTTGTATGAAACGGACAACGTAAGAAAGCAAATGGGGCTTATCATTGATTATCTGGGTGTATTCGAAAACCTGCGTACTGCGTTAGCATATAATCCAGATGAAATTGACGGTGTGATTGAAGGGATTGAAGCTTTTAAAGGGCTTTTGCCATTGCAGCTAAATAAGTGTTTAAGTTTCTTTCCAAATGTAGACAGAACCCTAGAAGGGTTTGAAGGAATTATGGAAGCACAGGCGTGCTTACCTACCAACGAAAAGCGTGATGAGTTCGCAGCTGCGTTTGGTGTACTCGCTAAGCTGTGGTCTGCAATCAACCCTGATGTATTTCTAACCCCTTATCGCGCTGATTATAAGTGGCTAGTACAAATCTATGAATCGGTGCGCCCAGTAGGCCAAACCGGTGCTCTTGTATGGGCGGCTTTAGGCCCAGAAACGATCAAGATGATTCATGAACATACAGATATCAAACGTATTCGTAATGATATCGATGAATTGATCATGGACGAGCATGCCATCTTTACACTAACCGAAAAAGAGCAAGAGAAGCGTGCCGCCCAGGTTGAAATTGATCTAATGGGCCGTTTACGCAGCAGTGGTAATCCTACGTTTGTTGCTCTTGGTGAACGTCTGGAAAAACTTCGCCAAGACTATGAAGCCGGAGTCATCAAAGCTATCGATTGGTTGAAAGGACTACTTGATACAGCTAAAGATACTGTTCAAGCTGAGCGTGAAACAGGTGAGTCACCCGTTACTCAAAAAGATAATAAACAGGCTTTAACAAAACTGTTCTTAGAAACTCGCCCTGAAAGTACTCCAAAGCTCATCGGTGATGTTGTCGAGCAAATAGACAAGATTGTGCGTTCAACACGCTTTGAAGGTTGGCAAACATCCAACAGTGGTCCTAGAGAAATTCAAAAGGCGCTCTTGCTAACTTTGGCCCAGTTTGGCCTAGGAAAAGATCAAGAGCTGTTCGCGAAAGCTTATGGATATATAGAAGAGCATTATTAGGAAATAAAAAATGCTGTGGACTGACGAACATATTCAGTGGCTCCAAGATACAGGGAATACCCTGATATTAGAGTGTGGTCGTCAGGTAAAAGTTTTTCGCTTTCATCACGAAGTAAGTGACCAAGTGAAGATGACACAGTCCGCGATTGGAAAAGAGTGCGTCCACCACATCACTATCATCCAAAGGACAGGTCAAAAATCTCGCACCCAAACTCCCTGAAAATTTCAGCCTGTTTGACCGTTTGGTGAAAAAATTATACCTACATTATCATAAATATGAGTAAACAGATCCTAGCACTAATTACTTACCCAAAAGCCCCGGATGTAATGACAGCCACTGTTCCAGCAGAGATACGACCTGATTACTTTTCTCACCATATTGTGCCATTACAATGGCTCCATCAATGAGCAATGTCATTTGCCTAGCCAGATCCCATTTTTCAGATGCAGCCGGAAGGTATCCTGCAAGGATCTCCGTCATTTCTTGCTTATGGGATTGCACGGCAAGCGATATTGCTGGTAATGCCTGAGAAAATTCAACAGCTGAATTGATAAAGGCACAGCCACGAAATTCTGGGCTGATAAACCATTTTTCCAATGCAGCGGGCAGGGCTTTTATGAGTGTACCACTCACTGACATTTCAGTGGTTAATGTGGTGCTGAACCAGTTAATCCAGCGCTGATGCCGGTATTCGAGAAAAGCCATAATCAGATCATTTTTAGACGGAAAATGCCGATAGAAAGTGACCTTGGTGACACTGGCTTCTTTGATGATACGGTCTATTCCAGTTGCCCTGATGCCTTCTTGGTAAAAGAGGTCATGGGAAACTTGGAGAATGCGTTCACGTGCAGTTGAGATATTTTTTGGCATGTTGACTCCTTTCATAAAATTATCAACTAAGTAGACAGATCTGTCTACTTGTATTACGATGAAAAACGTAGACAGACTTGTCTACCTCATTAACCAGGAGCAATACTATGCAAGTTCGTGCCCCAAAACCCCCTTTCAACAAAGCAACTGCAATTGAAAAAGTTCGTTTGGCTGAAGATGCATGGAACAGCCGTGATCCACAGCGAGTGGCAGGGGTATATGCTTTGAATACTCATTGGCGCAACCGCGTTGAATGTGTTGATGGGCGTGAAGCGGTGGTGGAGTTTTTACGTCGGAAATGGTCAAAGGAATTAGAATATCGATTAATTAAAGAACTATGGGCTTATGATGGGAACCGTATTGCTGTCAGGTTTGCCTATGAGTGGAATGATGATTCAAAAAACTGGTATCGCAGCTATGGCAATGAGAATTGGGAATTTAATGAACAAGGGCTTATGATCAACAGATATGCCTGTATTAATGATATGCCTATCAGGGAAGAGGAGCGCCTTTTTTTATGGCCATTGGGACGTAGGCCTGATGATCATCCCGGGCTTTCTGAATTCGGGCTTTAATTTTCAATTAAATCTGAGCTAATTTATTTTTAAGCACCTAGTAGATAGTTAGCGATATCATAACGGCAAAATATTTATCATTTCCTTGTCAAATTCATGTTTGGCTAATATGTCTGCCTCATATTTCATGATGTTTATTGTCTGAAATTTAGAGGCTTTTTTATTAATTTGTTTTTTCTTGGTGTTTTTTGAAAGAACTTAATAAATTAAAATCAGAGATAATTAATGAAATGTTGTGGTTTAACATGGAGGAAGTTTAATAAATGGTTTGTCCTGAAGAGGAAACTTGTTGAAAACTGATCGGATAAATACTCCCTAAAAATCCGAAATGATAAAAATCAACGAGTTATTTGTATAGATGAATTTTATTTTTTTGATGATATAACTGATTTTCATTTATTATTCGAAGCCATATAACATTATTATATTAATATATGGGTAAAAATCAGAAGTGATTTCTTGTAAATTAGTTACTCTTTTATTTGGATTGTGATTTTTTGAATACACAACGTCATTATTAGGGAGTAACGATACCATTATGGCACAAAAAATAACGTCTCTACCTATTCTGAAAGCAGCTAGAACTATTCTTGAAAGTGGTGTTGATCCAGAACAGCCTTTTTTTATTTTTGATGCCGACAGTGTGCGACAAAAAGTAAAAATACTTCGTTCTTCCTGTGCTAACTTTTTCAATAACTTTGAAATTTCTTCCTCACTGAAGTTTTGTTCGCTGGGGCTTTTTTGCCGGATCATGGCAGATGAAGGCGTCAGTGCAGAAGCGTGTTCCATTGAAGAGATGTACATGAGCTCTGCGGCAGGGTTTCCACATAATCGCATCATGCTGGATGGCCCACTGAAGTTATCCAAGGAGCTGTCATATGCCGTTCAAAACAATATCCTTATTCTGGTAGACGGTGTTGAGGAATTGGAAAGGCTGGAAAAAATTGCCGCTAAACAAGGCAAACAGTGCGGCGTGGGTATTCGTCTTTCGCATATGTATCGCGAAAATAAACCGTCCCGTTTTGGGGTGACTGAAGATGAATATCTGACAAAAATCTTACCGTTATTATCTAAATCCAGCTATTTGCATCTGGCTGGCTTTCACTTACACACAGGCTCAAACCAATCTGGATCCCGTAAATTAATCGAAAATCTGAGTAACTGGCTGCCTTTTCTCATTGAAAATCTTCCGGCAGGAGGGCACCTCAGTCTTGGCTGTGATTTATCGGCAGAAGCATTCTCTGAAAGTGTAGCGATTGAAACGTTGTCGCCAGAGGTATTTTTCAGGGAACTTCATGAATTACTGGGAGATTATGTCAATGATTACCATAAGAAATGGAAACTTATTTTTGAATCAGGCCGTTACCTCAGTGAAGAAAATGGATATTTATGTGGAAAAGCCTTTGGCAGCAAGTGGCGCTATAACGCGGAAGTTATTCAGACGAATCTGGGGATGAATTGGGTTCCGTCAATACACAAATCTGCCCATTCCTTTACTGTCATTGATGCCGGCTCCTTGGCAGAGCCAAATTATGCTCAGGTTGCGGCTGGCTATAATAGCGTCGAAAATGATACTTTCCTTCCGGTGGGGCGGCATGGTTTCAGGAAAGGGTGCCATTTCCTCATCCGGGGGTGTGGCTCGTATGATCTACAAACTGGTGCAGAGTGGAGCCGTCGGAAACCCACTGTATATGCGCTACTGGATGGCAAAATTGAGCTTGCCCGAATACAGCCGCCGGAGTCTGAGCTGGTGCCTCGCGATCTGTTACACAAGAGCGATTCCATCATCGTCAGGGCTAATTTAGTTTTATCGGCGCCATCACGGAATTACGCTCGCGGTCTTTATACCATCATCAATGAAAACCGTGATTACTTTAGTGAGTTTATGGCATGGCCGCGTTTTGTAACCAGTGAGAACGATACCGCAGAATTTATGGATTCATGTCAGCTCTCGCATCAAAAAAACGTAGGAAAAACTTATATTATTTTGCACGAGAATACGCCAGTGGGTTTATTGTCATTCAATAGCATTGATAACAAAAATAAAGCCGCTTATATAGGTTACTGGCTCGATCCTAAAATGCAGGGGAAAGGTATCGTTACTGAAGCGTTGAATGCGTTGGTTAATCACTATTCTGGCGGGGAGCTAATTAAGCGATTTGTAATCACATGCAGCACACAAAATACGGCCAGTAACAATGTAGCCAAACGTTGCGGTTTTCAGCTTGAGGGTAAATTGCACGATGCTGAATTAATTAATGGTATTTTTCATCATCAGAACATATATGCCAAAATTGTCTGAAAATGTGTGAAGAGGAATTAAATTATCAGGCAGTAGAAATTATTTTTATATCGGTATTACCAGAAAAGGGATTTTAACCATAACAAACTATATAAAAATATTAATTTATAAGTCCTTAAGGTAAGGTAATGTATGCAAGAAATTTTTTGCTGGGTAAAAGAAGAATACCAAGTATCAACTGATAAATCGCTATTAAATATTACAGCCATTCATCAATTTCTGACCTATGCGTCAGGTTGGGCCGATGGAATTGATCACGAAACAGTAAAACGTTCCATTGAAAACAGCCTGACGTTTGGGTTGTATAAAGATAAAGTCCAAATCGGTTTTGCCAGATTTGTGACGGATTTCGCTACTTTTGGCTACCTGTGCGATGTTTATGTATTAGAGGAATATCAGAAACAAAAACTAGGCCGTTGGCTAATCGAATGCTGCCAAGCCCATCCTGTGATACAGCGGTTACGACGAATTATGCTTGTCACATCAACGGCACCTTGGCTATATGAAAAATTTGGTTATGCACCTGTTGGTGCTGAACATTATGTTTGGCAAATAGTTCGTCCGGATATTTATAAGCAAGGGTAAGATGGTTGTTACATGAAAAAACTCAAGGAAAGAAAACCTCTCCTTGAGTTCCTGAATTGTTGCTATCAAATTGGTTTATCTATCGAGTCATACAGCGTATCTAATTGATTGATGCGTTTATGATAACTCTGCATTAAACAAGCAGTATCGCCCTTGCATTTTTGGCGCTGCTTCAACCATGTTGTTTGGTTATCATACATTTCACCTGATACGCCCATCGCGAACAACCCTCGCAGAAAGTTATATTTCACACTCATTTCCACATCCAGATCATTCAGCTTTTGGTTTGAGCAAATCGCTTTTTCATCAGGCGCCTTGGCTTTTGCACAGTCAAAGCTGGCAGCAAAACTGAACGGAGACAGGATTAGCAACATCAACCAGAGATATTTCATTTACTTTTCCTTATGAGGCAGAACAACAGGCCCTGGCCCGGTTTGCAATTTGGGCAGCACTATTTTTTCGAATGTGAAAGATTGTGCTTTACCGGCGGCATCCAATTTGCAGGTAAACCGGATATCATGCCAATCCATGCCTGTCCGGTACATGCCTATGCCAACCAATTCAGAAGAAGATGTCAGTTTTATATCATTTGGTGATGTTTCACCAAGAAAAACTTTGTCGGCATCTTTGTGATGTTTCTTAATAACAGGTAAAGCAAAAGGGCGGCAAATAAACTCAGCGATTTTTTTGGTATCAGACCAACTTTCTATCTCTTTCAGTGCTGATTTATCTGTTACTTGTTCACTAATTTGTTTTTCCAGGTATTTTTTCTGGCTCAAGGATAATTGCGTAGATGGTGTTTGCGCTTGCGCGATAGAAGACAAGAGTAGACAGCTAGCGCCAAAATAAGTTAAGTATTTTGAATAAAACATAATGGCATACCCTCTGTTTGAGATTAAAAAAGTATGACACAGATTTTGAGAGTATGCCATTTTATGAATATATTCAGTATCAATATAAAGTTAACTTTTCTATTATTACTATTAAGAGTGAATTGTCCAATTGATAACGAGAGACAAAATTGCTGTTGAATCATCTTTCACATTATCAATATGAATGATATTAGGATATATTCTTTTTGTAATATAGGGATATATAATTGGTATTAAACGCTCATTCGCATGATCAGCCAAGCTCTTGATGCTGTAGGAATCAATTTTATTACATGATACTGCTTCCTCAATACTTTGGGTTAAAGTCCATGACAATAAAAAATATTGCCAGAGGGAATTTTCATTCATTTTATTTATTTGGTCATCGGCCATTTTATCTAAATCATCTTCATGTGAATATTCATCGTACATATCCATATCGCTCATATAGAAGAATCCTTTATTTTTATATTTACCCAAATCAATATTGGTTTCTTTTTTTCCAACAAGGAACAAAACCGCCGGGCGAGTTCCATTATTTGTCATTTCATTAACGGTTGGTACTGAAATGTCAGGTAAGCTATCAAGATAATATAGGTGGTTGACATTCGTTAATTTTTCAAACAGTTTAAACCATTCTTCTTGGTTAAATTCGCGATAAGTACACAAGCCACACACATCTAAAGTCAGAGTGTGGTTAAGCCTTATGATAATCACTTCATTGTTGTTTTTGGTAAATTGATTAATACCATCAATGATAGAATCAAGCGATTCCCCATTAGCCCCTTCCCATGCCAAAACGATTTTTGAATAGTGCCCAGTATAGAATTTATCATCTTGAATGACAGGCCTGATATCAAAATATCGTGTGCCTAATTTCAATTGTCCGAAAATATTATTTGTCTGAGTTAATGTATTGCATTCACTGGCAAAAGTGGTTATCCATGTAACACTGCTCATTCCCGCATCATGGGAACCCGGAATGCAAATCTCCTCCAGTGAGTAATCTCCCAGTATATTTCGGTGATCTTGCATCCAAGATTCAGCGTTTATACTAGGCCCTATATAATGGCCAGACTCACCAATGAAAAATAATAAACAGGTGCTTTTTAATCTTGTGGGGAGTGCTACAACCGAGCCTTTTGCTTGATTTTCTGTTTCTAAATTTTCTAGGTAAACTTCCATATCGGGTTCTTTGGAACCTTCAATTTTGCCACGAATGATGAATGTGCTGTTTTGAGAATCCATTATTTGATATTTTATTTCAAAATCATCATGTGCAACATCACTATCAGTATAAAAAGTGAGATCTAGCTCAAATACACTTTTTGATTTTATTAATTTTGACTTTTCTGGAAAGGAAATTCTTATATTTGGTAGATGCTCGCCAATCTTTTTCCAGTCATGAACGGTACTGTTCATGACAATAATATTTTTATACCAACTCAGCATAATAATACCCCTTATTATAAGATGATTTTTATTTGTAGTTTAAATAGGGTTTGTAATTTAAGTATAGCAGACGTTATCAAATCGCCAACTTGCTTTAAGGGTATTTTTACATTGAGGGAGTATTGGTTTATTAATTGGTTATTTTATTTTGCGTTAATTTATTTAATGTATTTTGGAGTGTGCGTATCTCTTTTTAACAGAGATACGCATTTATTTATTTTACATATAATTATTATACAAATGACATTGTATAATAAATCATTTTATGAGGTGGAAATTAAATATACTGCCTCATAAGGTCTGATTTCATAATCTTTATTGATGGAAAACGGATAATTACTGATTAATACTTGCCATTCTTTATCTGCCAGCGAAGATTCCGGAGACCACAATTGTGTTTCATTACTCAGATTAGCGATAACCAGCAAGGTTTGATTCTGCCAGCGGCGCAGATAACACCAGAGTGACGGGTGTTCAGGAAGCAGATCCAAATAATCGCCGTATATCAGAATAGGTTGTTGCTTTCTCAACTTAATCAGATCGCGGTAGCAATAGAAAACAGAATCTTTGTCCTGCAATACCGCTTCGGCATTGATTTCAGCGTAATTACTGCAAAGCCCAATCCACGGTGTACCCGTCGTAAAACCGGCATTCGCGGAATTGTCCCATTGCATAGGCGCTCGGCTATTATCACGGGATTTCTGAGCCAGAATTGACAGTATTTCTTCTGGCTGCATGCCCCGTTCTATGCGCTCTTGATACATGTTCAGGCTTTCGATATCCCGATAATCTTCAATATGCGTGAAATGCGGATTCGTCATGCCAAGTTCTTCGCCTTGAAAAATGTATGGCGTTCCCTGCATGCCATGCAGCACCATAGCCAGCATTTTGGCAGATATATTGCGCAGTTCATTTTCATCACCAAATCGCGAAACAATGCGGGGTTGATCATGATTACACCAGAAAAGCGCATTCCAAGCCTTTTGATGCATGCCTTGCTGCCAAGTTGAGAAAATCTTTTTCAACTCCACATAATCAGGCTTGGCGCGAGTCCATTTTTCCCCGTTCGGGTAATCAACCTTCAGGTGGTGAAAGTTAAACGTCATGGAAAGTGCCGTTCCATCCAATGCACTGTAGCGCTGACAGTGCTCAAGAACGGTGGAAGACATTTCGCCAACAGTCATCAACCCCTTGGGCTGGAAAACATCACGGCTCATCTCTTGCAGGAATTCATGTATCCGGGGGCCATCGGTATAGAATCGACGCCCATCTCCACGATCATCATTTGGATAATCTTGCTGCTTGGAGACAAGATTCACGACATCCAGCCGCAATCCATCCACGCCTTTATCGGCCCAAAATTCGCAGATTTTTTTCAATTCAGTGCGAACAGGTTCATGTTCCCAGTTCAGATCTGCCTGCTCTACAGCAAATAAGTGCAGATAATATTGTTGGCTCTCTGCATGCCATTGCCATGCATTACCGCCAAATTTAGATTTCCAGTTGTTGGGCAGGGTGCCTTCAACGCCATCTTTCCAGATATAAAACTGACGATAGGGACTGTGAATATCCTGAGCGGCCTGGAACCAGGGATGCTGGGTGGATGTATGATTAAAAACCATATCCAGAATGATGCGGATGCCGCGCTGATGGGCGTTTTGCACCAAATTATCAAAATCCGCCATGGAGCCGTAATCGGGGTTGATGGCACAGTAATCGGCGACATCATAGCCATTATCAATTTGTGGAGATGGGTAAATGGGGGTGATCCAAATAGCATCCACGCCGAGGTGCTGCAAATAATCCAGCCGTCGGGTGATCCCGTTGATATCACCTGTGCCCTTACCTGTACTGTCCTGAAAACTTTTCGGATAAATTTGGTAGATAACACTGTCCATCCACCACGGTTTTTGTTCGGTCATATTTATACCTGTTAATTTAATACGTTTGATCGGATATTTTGATTACATTAACTGGTTATTTCATAGGCCTGGGCTGCTTTGCGCTCATTTCTGCGATACGCCAGAATGGTCAGCAACATTGGAACCACGATTGCAACAAGCATTGCGACCAAATAAACCATCCAGAACTGGGGCTTAATGGAAAGGATCCCAGGAATACCGCCGACGCCAATACCATTGGCTGTCACGTGATTGAAACCACAAATTAAACCAGCCAGGCTTGCGCCTATCATCGCGCAAAACATCGGATAACGATATTTCAGATTAATACCATACATAGCAGGTTCAGTAACACCCAGATAGGCTGAGATCGCTGCCGGAACGGAAATTTCTCGTTCTTTCTGTTTCTTGCTTGCCCAGATGATTCCAGCCACAGCAGAACCTTGAGCAATGTTGGAGAGTGCAATGATCGGCCAAATTGGGGTTCCGCCGGTGCTTTGTATCATTTGCAAGTCGATTGCCAACGTGGTTTGGTGTACACCTGTAATTACCAGCGGCGCATAGAGGAAACCGAACAGCGCCGCCCCGATGGGAGCAAAACTGCCTGTCATTAATCCTTTCACCGCCCAGGCAACACCATCACCGATAGCACGGCCGGCTGGGCCTATCAGGGCGTGGGCAAGGAAAACGGCCAGTAATAAAGAAACAACGGGAACAATGACAAGATAGAGATAATCCGGGATCAACTTTTTCAGCCGAGTCTCAATCCAGCCTAATGCCAAACCTGCCAATAGGGAAGGAATCACTTGTGCCTGATAGCCGACCTTGGCAATTGTAAACCAACCGAAATCCCAAACTGTGGGAGTTTGTTGGCCCAATAGGTAAGCATTCATCAATTGTGGGGAAACCAGCGTAATCCCCAAAATAATTCCCAGAATGGGGGTGCCTCCCATTTTTTTGACCGCAGACCAGCAAATACCTACAGGGAGGTAGAAGAATATTGCTTCACCGATGAGCCAGAGAAAATCATAGATACTTTGCCAAACAGGATAGAGTTGTGAGAGCGACTTACCATCACTGAATGGGATATCGCCGATTAGGTTGCGAAAACCGAGAATCAAACCGCCGCTGATCAGTGCGGGCAGTAATGGGAAAAAGATCTCGGCAAAATGTGAAATTGCATTTTCATACCATTTCATATTTTGACGAGCGGCTTGTTTAACCTCTTCTTTATTGGCGGATTCTTGGCCTGTGGTTTCAAGAAGGGCCTTATAATAAACATCCACATTTGTCCCGATAACAATCTGAAATTGGCCGGCATTGGTGAAGCAACCCTTAACCATCGGTAATTCTTCAATGGCTTTGGCGTCGGCTTTTTCTGGGGCATTGAGAACAAATCTGAGGCGAGTAATACAATGGGTGACGGAGGCGATATTCTCTTTTCCGCCGATTAAAGTAATAAGTTTATCAATATCCTTTTGATTTATAGATTTTTTCTTCATGCCTTTTCTCCTTGGTATGGCAGGAGTGATAAATAATGGGATTTTCTATCTACAATGCGATTAACAGAATGATTATGCTCGTGATGAGATAATGAATAGACTGCAATAATGGCAAATTTATCCTAGTCAGATTTCATGCTTTTTAATATGAAAATATGTATTGTTTGAGTTTTGGATCACACTTTGAACTATCACATTGAGTTTTATTAGTTATTTATATTCATTAAATTTATTAATGGAGGGGTTTAATTAATTCCGCAACTAATATCTTGTGATTATGATTTTAGTGTGTTTATCTATATTTGTAATGTTTTACTATAAACATCAGTATGCCTTGCGTATATACCCTAAAACTGTAATTTTCGGAAAGCCGTTCCCCCGCGATACAAGGAGCTAATTAATACATCTTGAAGTACGAAAGCGTAAACGAATTAACTAAAGAGCAATATGATTTATTTATCTTTATAGATAAGAAGAAATGAGGTAAATCATGAGGAATATGACTGAAATAGAAAGAAAAATTGCTGTTGTTAATGAATTTAAAAGTCGCATTCGCCGGCGTTATTGAAAATAATGCCATTGATAAAATGCGTGATACGATGATCCGGCAAGCCGAAGAAAACTCAAAAGACACGATATATGATTTTCATAAGTTCAGCGGCGGCCGTGGTTATCCAGACTTACATGCAAATATGAGAACGATCGCGCAAGATTTAAAAATAAAGTTAGGAGTGCTCAATCAAGAAGAATCGATTTTTGAAAAAATCTTTAAGTCAAAAGAGTTTTATATTGTTCATGCCAGCGACAGAAATCTTATAAATGAAACTAAAAAATCATTAACCCTTTTATCAAGGGCTAGACTGGATAAGACAGACATTCTATTTAATAACAGAAACTCAACAAATTTGGATATAGAAAATTTAGGCAATCACTATTATGTCTATTTTTCACTTGAGGTGGGTAAAGAACTCAAGAAAAGTAAAAGTAAATTTGGTAATCATCTTTATCGCATTAGATATTCTGGAAATAAATCTTCCTTCATTCATTCTTCTATGGTGTTGTTTGATCATCTCGTTCCTTCCATGCATTTGTATAAGATTAATGGCAATAAAAGGTTGCTCGATGATATTGACATTAGTCAGGAATCAAAAGAACAACTTACGCGTAGGAAGATGCAAAGAGGAAATAGCTCTTTCTCAGGGTTTGAAAATTGCATTAATGGATTATTGTATTCTATTCTCATTGATATCCGTAATTTGGATAATGAAGATGATAGAAAAAAACTTCTTTCCACCCACAGTGATGATGGAATTAACCTCATTATCAACGGACTATATCGCCCTGAGGTTAGAGTGCCGATAGTGGCAGGATTCCTTGAAGGAGAATATGAATATATACATCCTTGTCTTTGAGATTAATTAATTTTATTAGAAGTGCATTAAATTTTTACTCCCATCTAAAATGTTTTATAGGAAAACAGCCATCAATCCTTTTATACATGGGGTGGTGGCTGTTTGAATTACATTATTTTTTACAAATCTCAAACCAGCTCGCAATTCTTACTAAAACTTAAAAATCAACTGGCGATATATGGTTTATTCATCTTGAATTTTAGGTGTGCCATATTTATCTTGTTTTCTGACAAGAAAAAAATTAATACTTTTGGGTTGTAGGGTTTCAATTGAGATGGATATGGCTATTTACCTTTTCCTTTAACGATAAAAATTAATATTAGGATATTGTGAGCCATGAATTTCAATCAATTAAAAAGTTTTGTTGAGATAGTGAAAAATAACTTCAATATTACCAATACGGCAGAAAAGCTGTATACCTCACAGCCTACAATCAGTAAACAAATTAAGTTTTTGGAAGAAGAGTTGAATGTATCTTTATTTATCAGGAAAAATAATAGCTTATTGGCGTTGAGCCCGATAGGTAAGCAGGTACACCAAATTGCCAGTAATGTTATTGCTCAGGTTGAGAAGATAAAAAACGTGGTGGCAGAAGAAGAGCAGGAGCAGGTGATTAATTTACATGTTGCGACAACACATACGCACATCCGTTATAAATTACCGCGGGTTGTGGATCAATTCAGGGAGATATATCCACATGCTTCCATACATTTTCATCAGGGAACGCCCGCACAGCTTGCGGATATGGTAAGACATGGTGATGTGGATTTTGCAATAGCCACTGAATCCATGCATTTTTATTCAGACTTGTTAACCTTGCCGTGCTATCGCTGGACGCGCAGTGTTGTTGTGCCTAAAAATCATCCTCTGACAGATTTGGAAAGCATCACCATTGAAGAATTGGCAAGTTACCCATTGATTACTTATGTGTTTGCTTTTATGGATGATTCAACGTTACACACCGTATTCTACCAAAGTGGTGTTATACCAAAAGTGGTATTGACCGCAACTGATACAGAGATTATCAAGCATTATGTTCGGCAGGGGCTTGGTGTCGGAGTGATAGCAACAGCAGCGCTGGATGAGGAAGATATGGAAAAATTGGATATTATTAATGTCGATCACTTATTTCCAGCTAGTTTCACTTATGTTTGTATGAATAAGCGTGAATATCTGAAAAATTACATGTATGACTTTATCCTGTTATATGCCCCACACTTAGATAAGAATACAATTCAACTTTGTGAACGGTGGCAGCAGGTTGATTGCAGCCAATCCGTGTTGAATAGTCTACCGCTTCTTTGATATCCGCCTGATTTTTATAATTGACCTGACTTTCTTACACAATAGAAAGAATCATAAAGAGTAACTCGGTGTCCGGTTTATATTGCCTTTGCCGGACACCGAGAATAATTACCGTGTCGCAAGATTGATAAAAATTTGAGCGCCGACCAGCAGACAATCGTCGTCAATAAAGTAAGGGTTAGCATGCAGGTAATTATCGATTCCTTTCGCTTTATTGCCACTGCCGAGGAAGAACATCAGGCCAACGCGGTCTTTGGTGGCGTTTATCATATAACTGAAATCCTCGCTTCCCGTCATTGGAGCACAATTGGACTCAATATTTTCAAGCGGCAGAAATTTAGCGGCTGCTTCCAAAATACGGTCATGTGCCAGTGGATGATTTTCTATTGCTGGATAACTGTCATAAACAATGGTCGTTTTAAAACCCCTGATTTCACTACAGGCGATGATTTCCTTAAAACTGTTTTTCAGGATTTGATCAGTTTCTTTATCCATAGCTCGAATTGTTCCCCGCGCCTGCGCATGGTCAGCCACGGCATTGGGGATCGTTCCGCCTTGAACCATGCCACAACTAAATACAGCAGGGCTGGAAGGGTCAGTTTTTTTGGCGACGATATAATCCATGTAATCGATGATGCGGCAAGTTTCACGAATGGCATCCAAGCCTTTTTGGGGAGTGGAACCATGGGCTGAAATACCATGGACATCCAGCGTCCATGTTGAACCCCATGATGTCATTATCCCTGTATTGAAACTGATGTGCCCGGTGTCTTGCGCTCCGTTATTATGCAAGGCATACACTTCATCCACACCCTCCATACAACCCAACTCAACCATCTTATCCGCTCCCGGAACGCGCATATCTTCTTCTGCCATCTGGAAGATAAAGCGCACGTTTGCACTCAGTTCATGCCGGTACAATGATAAATAATTGGCCGTGGTCAGGGCGATAGTCATATGGGTATCATGACCACAATTATGGGCACATCCTTCATGCACAGAGGTGTGCTCATCGCTGGTCATATCGGGCATGGCGAGGGCATCCATATCAGCCCGGAATGCAATCAGGGGTTTTTCTGGATCAACGAATAAATCAGCAATAAATCCGGTATAGCCTTTATAGTCCGTAATGGTATAGCCAAAACTCGTCATTAAATCACGGCAGTAACGGGACGTTTTAAATTCCTGGCCGGATAATTCGGGGATCTTATGTAAATCCTGCCGCGTTTTTTTACTGAACTCACTCAATTCAAACAATTTTTCACTGACGTTATATTGATTGTTCACTAAATTACCCCTTTTATGCTGAATCCAATTTGAGCAACGAGAGAAGCACCGAAGAAGCAGCAGGTGGAGACAACCATAAAAATGACGATGACTTTCCAGGACATTTTTTTCAATTCCTCCAACTGTCCGCCGACAGATAAACCAGCAAATGCCAGCAGAGGGACACAACAGGATAAAAACGAGACTTTACCAATGGAATGGAGAAAAAACGTTCTTATTGCTGTTTCCGGCAGGCAAATCAAAATGCCGATAATCGTGGCATAAGCAAATGCTGGCAATGATGAAGGCAAATAATGTTTTGCCACAAGAGAGAGAAATATGATGAGGGACATAGCGATAAAACTATCCCACATATGATAGATGAGAATCCCTGATGTTAGTGTTTGGGTAAACATGGCGAGTAATATCGCCATAAAAGCCAGCTTCATATCAATAACGATATTTTTCATTATGCGACAGCCTCTTTAGTGGAAATTTTGTAAATTTTTTCCGAAAGAGGCAGGCCAAGATAGGTAAGAGACAACGCCCCCAGCGCTGACGATAGCAAATTAGATGCGGCGGCGACACTCAAGACCTGTTGCGCCATGACTTCATCCAACCCGTGGATCAGTGCACCGGATGCAGCACTCAGCATGGAACCTGAACCAACACCGGAACCTGCTGCCAACGCCAGCGGGTGAAGGCCGGTCAGAGGAGCAAGGCTGCCGAGTATGCTGAACCAAACTGTGCCAATAACCGAACCACATAAATAAATTGCCAGCACGCCAATATATTCCTGTGAGCCGGTACCGAATTTTCCTTGAATGACGGCAATTGAAGGCTCACGACTGATGGAAGAACCCGCGCCGATGGCCCGGCGGCCAAAACCAAATTTAATTGCCAGAGGAATAGCGATAAATACCGTCAATAAGTTACCAATCTCCTGAATAAACAAGGGAATACCGACACTCAATATCATTTTAATATTGGGAATAATCATGCCAGCATACTGGGTTCCCAATACCAACAAGCCAATGCCGACCATTTTGCCGCAGAAATCCTCTTCTTTTTTGGTAAAGTATTTCCCCCATAATTTTAATTTGTTACGGGTCAATTCTGCCGATAAAATCATGCCAATGATCACTGCAAATAACATCGGCAATATTGGAATAATGGCACTGCCCATTTTTATTTCTTTTTTACCAATAACATATTGAGATATGAAAATTAAAAATAAAGCGGCAGCGATACTGATAAAGAAAACATTTATCTGACTTCTATTTTCTTTTACTTGACTCCCTACTTCTACTTGATTTCCCATTTTCCCCTCCGTGTTATCAGATGTGAAGTTTATTCTATTTAAGGGGATGGGATTTAGTGTGATGAGCGTCATGTTTGTTTCATACCTATTTTTCATGCTTCATGAAAAATAGGTATTGTAATGAATGGTTAATTTTAATTTCCAAAATTATGATATTTATTTATATTAGGTTGAGTGTGCTTTATTTCTTTTTTTTTTATAATTATTGATTTTTTGCTGGGGACTGTTTACCAAACTCACCAGCCACATCCCGGTAATGTCATGGATAAAAGGGCGGTAAATGGCTTGCGTGAGTGGTTCGAAAATGTAATAGGATTAGATTATGATTAAAGGTAATAAAATCATTCACTTTACGTTATCCCGGCTGGTTAGAAGCGCGCTAAACAGGAAGTCTATGTATTAAAGTGAGTTACGAGGGAAACGAGACGGTAATTTATTTGACGATTGCATTCGGTGACCGATTAATCGGTCACCTTTAATCAGAGGGCAAATACACAAAGTTATTTACAAGTTTTATATCAATGTTGGATACGAATATTGCAACTATTGAAGTGCCCATATATGATTTTTATATTTTTTAAATATTGTATTAGAAACCTTCTAAAACAATTTTCCCTTTTGCTTTGCCGGATTCAATCAACTTATGTGCATACATTAAATTTTCAGTATTTATTTTTCCCAGGTTCTGATTCAATGTGCTTCTAATTTTTCTATCATCTACAAGTTGCGCGACTTCTTGTAAGAGATTTTTCTGCATTTCAATATCATCAGTTTCAAACATGGAACGCGTGAACATGGATTCCCAATGCACAGAGATAGATTTTCTCTTAAATGGCATAATATCAAATAATGCCGGATCGTCGATTAGGCTTAATTTTCCTTGAGGGGCAATCAGTGCGACAATTTGCTTAACATAAGTTTCTGTATGATTGGTTGAAAATACGTATTTTGGTTGTTCTAGCTGTAATGATTTAATCTGCGCATTGAGATCTTTAGTATGATCAATGACATAATCCGCGCCCAGTGATTTAACCCAAGATTTCGTTTCTTCTCTGGATGCTGTGGCAATAACAGTGAGATTTGTTTTTGCTTTTAGCAGTTGAATAGCAATAGAGCCTACACCGCCAGCCCCGCCAATAATTAAAATATTCCCTGATTGCTCTGCGGATATATTGAAACGGTCAAATAACACTTCCCATGCCGTTATTGCTGTTAAAGGTAATGCTGCTGCTTCTGCATTAGAGATTGTCTTAGGTTTAAGACTAATAATTCTTTCATCTACCGCTTGAAATTCTGCATAGCTCCCATCTCGGGTTAAGTCTCCAGCGTACCAAACTTGATCGCCGACTTTAAAATGTTTTACGTTAATGCCGACCGCAACAATTTCACCTACAGCATCCCATCCCAAAATATGTAATTTATCTAAGGGAATATCACCCCTTCTTACTTTAGTGTCTACCGGATTGACAGATATTGCTTGGACTTTCACAAGAACATCACGTTCTTTCAAATTGGGTTGTGCTTTTTCAATATCAATTAATGGGTTTTTAAACGTATTATCAATACTGGTTATATATGATATTGCTTTCATCGGCTTATCCTCTTGTTTTGTTTTTTTAGTTTAACTAATATTCCAAAATAAGTTATACCGACAAATTAGTCATATAGTGACCAAAAGGATACTATTGCAATGGGCAAACTTAAACATTCTCGCTTTAATTGCACTCCCGGATGTTCTGTGGAGGCGGCAATTGGGTTACTTGAAGGTAAGTGGAAAAGTATTATTCTTTGGCATCTACTCTGTGATGATGTATTGAGGTTTAGCGAACTGAAAAAGAAAATTCCGGCAGTGACACAAAAAGTGCTGACCCGCCAATTACGTGAACTTGAAGAAGATAAAATTATTATCAGAAAAGTCTATGCGCAAGTTCCTCCGAAAGTTGAATATCGGCTCTCAGATCTAGGTATTTCATTAACGCCTATTCTTACTGCTTTAAAGGAATGGGGAGATAAAAATATAAGTTTGTATGGAAAACCAATTTAGCTGTATTCAACATCATGTAGCTTAAGCGACTCAGCGCTTAAGCTTTTAACTGACAAAACTATTCGAGCCGTCAAAACGCGTTATTTCCTATCGTAAAAAACACCGAGTACTCGCTTGATTTCCCCTGCAATTGTATGAAGTTGAGCCGATGTCACACTGCGTATATCAGCTTCGATTTTTCCTTCATTCGCTTTATATTCCCGGAAGTAAATGGCAATTTTTCCTTGCCGGAGTTGTGCCAGAATATCGAATGTGTTTGCGCCGATTAACCGTTCATCAAAAGTCATTTCTGTTCGGGCGATATCGCGGCCTGCACTGTCCCAGACAACTTTAGCGGAAACTCCGGCAATACGGTTCAATATCTCAATGAATGGTGCCATTCTTGCAGCCATCTCAGCACCTGTTTCTTTCGTTTGATGAAGATAGTTTTCGATAGCCAATGTCAGGCCGAGAATGCCTTCTTTGCCGATCTTCATGGCACGCCCGATCCCGTAACGCTGCCGTTTAACCCAATTAACATAAGGTTGCTTGCCCATCACCAAGCCGCTGGTAGGCCCTTCGATGGCTTTTGCCCCGCTGTAGATAACCAAGTCAGCCCCTTGCTGATAATAGAGGGTTAAATCCTCTTCGGCGGCGGCATCCACTATCAAGGGTACATGATGTGTCTGTGCAACCTGAGCAGCTTCCGCTACAGTCAGCATGCTTTTTTGGACGGCATGGTGTGATTTGATATAGAGGATCGCAGCGGTTTGTGGTGAGATTTTATTGGCAATGTGCTTGGCACTGCATTCATTGGCAAAACCCGCCTCAACGACTTTACCGCCTCCCAATGTAATCATGGTTTCAACAGGCGCGCCAAAATTGACGTTATGCCCCTTGGGCAGAATGATGTCACGAGGAATTGTTGGTTCTGAATAGGGGTTGAGCAACCGTTCATCATTATCTTGGCAGATCACCGCCGCAACGGATTGGGCTATTCCCGCAGAGGCACAAGACACAACAACAGCACTTTCTGCATCAAGTAACCGGGCGATGTAGTCACCGGTTTTTTCTACCAAGTCGTCCATCTCAAAATAGTGTTTCAATCCTTCCGTGACTTGATTGATAACCGGTTCGGCAGGCGTTGAAACACCCAGCGCCGTCATACGCCCGGCTGCATTGATCACTTGGCGCAATTGGTATTTCTCATTGAGAGAGGTCATTGATAGCACTCCTTTCCACAGCTGTATTTCTGACAGTCAGATCTATTGCTGCGGTGTTTTTTGTCACGGCGTCTGTCATGGTGATATGAGTACCGGAGACAATGGCCGCAACGGGGATAAATTGCTGCGAGCCGATTCTGACTTGCCCTTCCGCATCGACAAGCTCGATACGTTGGTCTTTGAGTTCAAATATCGTGATATCGGCGTCACATCCCCGTTCCAATCGTCCTTTTTGTGGCAGATGCAGCAAATTCGCCGCGTTGATTGTTACACAATTTAGAATGTATTCAGCAGGAAGCCCCAAGTTGAGGAATTTCGTCATGACACTGGCAAGGCTGTAGACCGGCCCGCCAACCCGGTTTCTTTGATAGATATCGGAACTGATCATATGGGGGTGGGCGCCGAATTTGATGGCTTGTTCTGCAACGGAAAAACTGAGGCTCTCCGTCCCATGACCCACATCCAAAATCACCCCCCGGGCCAACGCGTCTTGGACTGCGAGTTTTAGCTTGCCGGTAGCGTCAAGAATGCGGTTTGGCTTGCCATTAAAACAGTGGGTAATGATATCGCCCTTGGTCAGCTGCTCGACCATTGCGTCCAGATTGGGAGGGGGATTGCCAATATGTACCATCAGTGGCAATCCGTTCGCTTTCTGCATGATTTTGGCTTTCAGCAGGGGCAAAAGCCCATTTCCGCCAATGACGCTTTTACTCATGCGTGCTTTTAGCCCGATGACAAAGCCTTTGTGTCGTCTGACCGCATCTTGCAATTGTTCATTGTCAATGCTGTTCATGTCAGCCAGCTCATTTTGGCTGCTGATACCTGTGCGGGCGATATTCAAAAAGGCATAAACTTGGGTTTTGGCCTTGCGTGACACAGCATAAAAATGGTCGATATTATCAGCTCCGGCACTGCCGGCATCCACCACCGTGGTGACGCCACTGGCTATACCAATCAAATCCGGTTCGTCAAAATAGAGAGGGGATTGTGGGTAACAATGGGTGTGGGCATCTATCCATCCGGCGCTGATGTGATAGTGTCCATGTAAATCAATTTCCTTGATAGAGTTTTGGCCCGTCGCTGCGAAAGGGCCAATGGCGGTGATTTTTCCATCATTGATGACAAGATCAACGATAGTCCCATTGATGAGTTTGCCTTGTTTGATAATTAGGTCATTCATGAGATACCTGCCTTTGATATGAGTTATGCTGCGACAGGGAAAAAGTAGCCGAGTACCATCGCTCCCAGAATTGCTCCGCCCGCTACGGGCTTTCTCCACAGATAAAACAGTAGTGCGCCAGCCAAAGAGCCAAGGCCGATTGGGATGGATGCCGCCATTGCCGCCAGAATGATAAGGGGGCCGAGGAAGCGGCCAGAGGCATTTCCTGCACCCATCATGACATCGGCACCGAAGGTGGAATTGCCCTGTGCTACTGTGAACTTACGGGTGAAGATAATAATCAGGCCAATGGCTACCCCCAGCAGCATGCCTGTGAGAAGCGATGCCCAGAAATTCGTGACCAGAAAATCAAAGCCACCCGCCAGCAGTAGCGCAGGAATGCCCAAGCCAACGCCAGTTTGCAGTGCTCCCCCGATATCAAGGATCCCGACCAGCGACCCTTCAACAACACGGGCAAACAGAAAACTGGCACCGAATGCGGCAACAGCGCCATAAACACCCGTATCGATGCCGGAGCGCAGCATGGCGACAAACGCCACTTCATTGAATGCGCCAAATCCATACACCACATACATATGTGTGCCAGCAAAAATTCCCGCAGACAACAGGCCGACAAACAGGGGAAACGTCCACTCGGCGTACCAAAAATCGTGTTGTTTCAGTTCATTATTCATGATTATTTCCCGCTTATAATTTGATGGATACGGTGCAGCCAGTTTGGTGCATCCAGCATGAAGGATTGCAGGAGTTTCAGATCGAATTCACGGAAGAAGCCGCTGAGGATGAACAGTAAAACGACAGCGACCAGCATGGTCAGGGTGATTTTATTCCAGCCGCTGTCATCGACGCCTTTGCCTATCAGGATCCCCAGCACCAAGCCGGGAATGGCATTGCCCATGATAAGCTGGGCACAGCCACCAAACAGGGTGGCCCAGAAACCGGAACGGCGCCCGGCATCGATTGCGGCGAGCCAGAACAGTACAGGCATGACCGTATTGACCAGCAAATTGGCGGCGGGGACAAGCACATGAGCGGCAGTGGTTTGTAAAGCAGCAGGCACGGCGGACGCAGTGGTATTCAAGAATGCCACCACCAGCGCTCCGATTACCCCGCAGGCAATCGCCATTTTTTTCGGGTTATGCAGCGTTTCCGCGACGTTGCGGTTTTTGAGCATCAAAACGGCGGCACCCCAGTTGGGAATGATGCGGTGATCTACATCCTGAGTGAATGCCCCTACGGCGACGGATGACGCCCAAGCGTTAAAGAAAAAACCAAGACCAAAAGAGAAGTGGGAAGCGGGATCGCCTTCACAGGCATTAAGTTCGCCTAACGTACGAAATGCCCCCATGCCCTGAACGGTCGGGGCGTGGAACATTCGTGCCGCTCCGGCTCCGAGGCCAAAACCACACAGCCCTCCGATAATCAAAGACATGCCCAGTATTTCGACAAAAGAGGCAGCAGTATTCATTATTTTTCCTCCCTATCATGGCTTGCCGGAATAATATTTTTTTTCGGCGTGGCCCTGTTCGGATAAAACAGATGATTTGGATGAAGCAAGTGGTTTGGGTAAAACAGAGGGATCGGATGAAACAGATTCTTCGAAAGAGATCGCCTGAACATCCAGTGAAGTGACGCTGACGTCAACGTCCAATACGACGGAATAGTGTTCACGCCGACGAGGCAGAAAAAAGAACAGGAATTTTTCGGTTGTCACTTTGCAAACAGCGCTGACGATGGAAATATCTTTCGGTTCAATGCGCAGGATAATGTGGGAAGTTCCTTGCAATACCGTGCGTTGCACTGAATTTAAAGCATCAGCGATGGCCTTCTGGCGTGAATCACCGGAACCGCTGACTCGTACGGAGGTTTCAAATGATTCTTTCATGATGTTTCGCTCCGTTTTTTCATGAAGGCACGCACAAGGCGCTCACCCAGTTCGGCTTTGTCCATAAAACCAAATCCGAGCACAGTACAGCTTTCACGGATTGCCGTTTCGCCTTCTTCGATGGAGCGCATGCCATGACGGACGGAATAGCCATATTTATTCTGTGCCGTGATAGCACCTGCGCCACCGCTGCCACAAAACGAGATCCCGATATCGGCTTGTTCTTGGTGCATCACATCACCCAGTTTCATATCTGCCGCCATGCCCGGAATCACAATTGCTTTGCCGCCCGCAGCTTCAATGCCGGCAGCAACGTTTTGCCCCTTGCCCAATCGATCCCCAATAACGACGACAACTTGTTTATTGGCAGGTTGCTTATCAACAGGTTGTTTTTGGATAGATTGCTCTTGAATGGATCGCTCTTTAACAAACAGTTTGTTGCCCATAGATTCTGCCTCCACATCATTAAGGATTGGAACGCGCAATTTCAAAATGTACTGACAGCAAATAAACCTCTTCAACAGCTAGTTCAGGCAGAATTTCAACGACTTGTGCCGCCAGTTTTATGGACTCCGGAGATATCTCATCAAACAGAGAAAGATCCACTTCCGGTAAGGATTCTCCGGTCTTGGCTCTCATAACCATTGCTTTAACATGGGATGCCAGCATCTGTTGCTGGGTTGGTGTGGTATAGGCGCCTTCTGCCGCCAGCCATTTGTCGATAAGCGTAAGCAACTCTTGGCTCATCGTATCGGGATCAATTTTGTGATCAGTTGAGTGATCAGAGATGTGATCAACAGTGGCTTTCGTCATATTGAAACGTATGGAGGAGTTATTCATAAAAAACCTCTCAGTCAAATTGATCGCGACAAATCACGCAGTGCCGCAAACAAATGCCGTTTTGTTTGCTGAAATCACCTTATCGATTTTATTTCTGGTTTTGGAGCAAACTAATTTCCGTTTCAAAGTGGAAATCAATTAAAAATAGGGGGGAGACATGCGTAATTGTGAGGTTTTTAAGTGTAAAAATGAGTAAAAATAGAACAATGTAATTTTCTGATCCTTTGAATGCGGTCACATTAAACCAACGTGCATTCTTTTGATAAACGCTATCTGGCTCTGCCAAGGCTGTCTTTAGCGATTAACTGAAAATCATCGAAATTTCGGCTGTGCAGCAACCTTTTAGTGGCTTTTTCCCTGATAAATGTCACAAACAGGTCGTAAATCGACATGGCTTCTTCATAATCTTCTTTGCTGATTGCGAGCAGAAAAATGACATTGGCTCGTTCTCTGGTTTCCTTATTCCATTCGACGCCCTTGGGGGCGAGGATAGTCACAACAACTGTTTTGAGTGCCAGTAATCCCAGCGTATGCGGCAGGGCAATATTCTCTCCCAGCAAAGTAGAGACAATGGATTCCCGTTCAATTAACGAGGGGTAGAAATCATCGTGAATATAACCACCCAACTGTAATTTTCGGCAGACTTTTTTGAACAGGGCTGATTGCGTTATTTCTTCCTTGATCACCATAAAATAACGATGGTCAAAGAAACGCTCCAGAATATAAGCACGTGATTGGTCTGCCAGTGTCAGTTTCCCAACTAGTTCTAACTGATAAGGGGTAGGAAACGGGGAAATTCTGGTGATGGGCTTATTTTTATCGGAAAGGGGCAGGGTTGTAATAACGAAGTTTTCCTCGACATAAGCCAGTTTATTATATTCATGGAACGACAGAGCGCGTTGGATCTTGAGTTGCGGAAATTGGCGGGCCACTTGCGCTTCAATCATCCTGCGTATTGCGTTGCCGGCATCGGAGACAAGCAAGACAGGAATCGCGCGCTTGTGGCCTGTGCCGTAATGGCGCTCCAGCCCAACAGCGATATGCACAGCCAGATATCCCAGTTCGTTTTCATTAATGACGCCGGGAAGCTGGTCTTCAATGCGGGCCAGTGCGCTGACAGTGATTTCATAGGCGAAGGGATGATATTGCCTGATATCCGCCAACAACGGGTTTTTTGAGCTGATTTGATGCTGCAACCGGCTGATTAACAAACTTAAATGTGCGGCCAGATCATTTCTCAACTGGTTGTCATGGCGTAAATCATAGTTATATGACTCATTGATATCATTGAGTATTTTATCAACCCAACCCAGACTTTCACGCATCCTGCAAACCGGGTCGTCATGTTGGGGAATACGTTGTGCCGCGATTTGCGTGGCGAGATAGTGGATTTCTGCCAGCGGCATCTCACTATCTAAAAAAGCAGCCAGCGCTGCCGAGATTTCCTCGCTCGCCTGCTGTATGACGTTATCTGGCTGATCAAGCGGGTTATATGCCATTGGACGAGACTGACAAAGGCGGAGCAGAGACACCGCACAGTTGAATACCAAATATTGGTGCCCTTCATCGGTAAGCTGGATATTCAACCGACTAAGGCTGTTTTGCAGGATTTCTGCAATAGCAGCCAGATCGATATGGGCGAGCACACCCATATTGAATGGATGCGATGGCAGCTCCATTCCCTTTGCATTGTGGTGCAACAATTGATGCAACAACGTGTCTGTCAGACAGGCCCGAATCAAACGTTCGTCACCATTCAGCCGAGTGCCCAAGCGGGGAATGCTTTCCAGCCGCAGGGAATATTGGCTGAATATTTCACGTATTGTGCCCATATCATGCTGTAGCGTACCACGGCTGATGCACCACGCCTCGGCGATATCATCCAGTTTGATGGGATGGGTTGCCAGCAATAATTTCAGCAGCAATGCATCAACACGATCGCGCGCAGTGCGGGGGATCGTCTGGATCACGTTCTGCTGTTTTGGCAGGGAGGAAAACAGCAAGTGATCATCAATATGGAGAGCGTAACCTTTCCCGCGTTTATAAGCGATCTTTGCCCCATAAAGATGCAGGACATCATTTAGTGTACTGATATCCGTGCGAATGGTACGGCTGGAGACACTAAAGCGCTTTGCCAGCTCATCTTGCGGCAATCTTTCAGCCTGAATCACCTCAAAGAGTTGGGCAAGGCGCGGATAGGGAAACAGAGCCATGTGGATTTCCTGACGCGGTTATTTTTCTGTTTTGATATCGATGATCATTTCAATGGCGCCACTGCGTAAAAAACGTCGTTGAGCCGGGACAGCATGGATAGCTTGGCTAACAGGCAGGAGAGGGATGCCTGCTCCTAAGAATACAGGAATACTGGTGATAAACAGTTGCTGTAACTCCCCTGCGTCGGCAAAATTGGCAGCGGTTTTCCCTCCGCCAATCACCCAAACATCTTTGCCTTTGGCGGCGTCCCTTGCTTTAGCGGCAATCTCTTTGGGGTGGCCTTGAGTGATGGTGGCATCAATATTGGCTGGAATACTTAAGTTTCTCGATGAAAGAATAAAAGAGGGAATGTTTTGGTATGGCCATTCACCTGCGGCATTCTTCATAATCCACTCGTAGGTTCCTGCCCCCATAATGGCGGCACCAATATTTTTATAAAATTCCTCATAAGGAGTGGCGTCATTACCCAGTGGAGATGCATATAGCCAGTCTAACTCATGGTTTTCAGTAGCAATGTAACCATCCATTGTAGCGGCGACATAATAAATGAGTTTTGACATATTTTTTCCTTATTTTATTTTATACGTAGGGCCAATCAGGGGGATTGTGATACTTGATTGGATAAAAGTAATACACGTAAGCTAATTTATGACTATACCAAGAAGAGAAAAAACATTCTGTCTTTTTACGTTATCTCTCCCAAAAAAAGAAAGAGGAGAAAGAGAAAATAAAAAAACATTTGTATTTATTCGGGGAGTTAGGATAACAAAATTATATTGTGTATTAATTATTATTTGTTTCTTGTGGTGACTTTCTCATGATTTAAGTATTGTAATTTTTAAGTGTTGTAGTTTTTGGTAATTTAGTTAACATTTATATTTGGTAGCATAATATAAAACAATATTCATTTAATGTTCAAAAATAGGATGTGACTCACTCGACAATAATCGTATTTATTTATAGAATTTTTCTATTATAAAGTCGTTATCTCTTCAAAAAATTTATTGCATGAGTGTGTTTTTATCGCAGGCTCAAAAAACCTATAGTTTTTCTGATATACCCAATGGGTTTCAAGTTGCATCGAGGCGGCAAGGGAATAACAGATTTGTCGGGAACGAACTTGCCCGTCCAAAGGCTGGCTAGAGGTCAAAGGGCAGGAACTGCTCAGTCACCCCCGGAACATAGATACCGTATGTTTATAAAAATGATGACCGGAGTGAATGAGCACGCCAACAAAGAGGCAACTTGAAAGACGAAAGGTATAGTTATCTTAGATAAGAGATCATGTATGAGACTTTTATTTTTTATTTTTTTGACTTCATTTTCTACGACTGCTTTTTCACAGCAAAGTGATCTGAGTTTCAGCGCTTGGGAGAAAAAAGGCGGCTGGGGCATCTATAATAAAAAACCTGACAGCCATTTTAACCCGTTGAATGTCAAAAAATATAGAGATGGTTATTTAATTTCATTTAGTTATATTATTGGCTTGTTTGAATTTAAGAATGTAAATAATAAATACTGCCTTATCGGTTATAAATGGAATGCAACAAAAGAACATAAGGAACATAAAAGCGTTATTGTATTTTGGGAAAACGCTAATTATTTGATTGATTGGGATTTACCTGATGAAAAAGTGGAAAACCGTTACAAGGCTATAATATTTAGTAAACCCTTTATTGATATCAATGAATCAGTTGTTCCTTATAAGGAAATAGAGGGAGAGCAATTTTTATGGGCGAAAGAAGGGGTGATGCAAGTGATTGATGACTGCGAGCGGTATGGGCAGAAAATCACGATCACACCAGCGGAAGTGCTGAATATTGAATAATTTTATTTGAATAACCTAAGCTGAAATAATTTTATATTAAATAAATCAATATTAAATAATTCAAGGATAATCCATTAAAGATTAAACAATAGAAAGCCTGCCCGTGAGCTACGGGCATTGTCGAAAGACTTAATTTTTTCAACACGGTGTCATTCTTTAAGACATTACAGCTTATTTTTCGGCACAAAATCTTGGCTAAAGACCAAGCGTTTGCGGTCAGGCTCAATCTCTGTCAGCGGTTCAACTTCTTTCAGTGTTTCTTTGCAGCGTGTTACGAGCGTATGGTATTCACGGGTACTGACGCGTTTCCATTCCAGCTCTTGCTCTGACAAATCACGCAGGACACGGGCGGGAGAGCCGATTATCAGTTTATTGGCCTCGAATTTCGCTTCAGCCTTGATAAACGCCATGGCACCGACAATGCAATTTTCGCCAATTTCTGCCCCATCCATAATTACTGAGTTCATGCCAATCAGTACGTTGCGGCGGATCTGGCAGGCATGCAGGATTGCCCCATGTCCGATGTGCCCATTTTCTTCAACGATTGTATCTTGCTGGGGATAACCGTGTATTACACAGTTATCCTGAATGTTAGAACCCTCTTTTATCACCAGACGCCCGAAATCTCCGCGCAGGCTAGCATTAGGGCCGATATAGACATGCTTGCCGATAATGACGTCACCGACTAAAACGGCAGTAGGGTGAACATAGCTGCTTGGGTCAATAACTGGGGTCAGGTCGTCAATCTGATAGATTGGCATGATTTATTCCTCCAAAACGTTGGTAGTAAACCGCGGCGGGTTGGGGCAACTGACCAATGGTCGTTTCACAGCGTTCGCTGACGTAGCGCGTAGCCCCAAGATCAATGTGCTGATAAATATTTATACACAAGTTACGGGCGATTTGCCCTTCCCATTGTGCGGGCAGCAAGGCATCTGGCAGCAGAGGATCACGCAACACCACGCGCCGGTAAAAGTGGATCAGTAACAAACGCAGTTGGAAACAGCGCTCTGGTGTCAGGTCATCTTGATGGCAATCCCGTAACAGGGCCATCAAGGGGCGAAAGGTGACGATAAATTCATGATAATGCTGTGATACCTGATCCAGTGCCCAACTGAGCGCTACACGTTCTTTCAGGCACTGCTCTGAACGGGGGTAAGGATAATCAGCACGGAAGTAGATGACGGAATCGCTGGCGTTGAGCTCGCTCAATAAAGCCGGGATATCGCTTTGGGAACTGCTTGGCGCAGCCATCAGTGTACTGTTGAGTTGACCGAACCCAAGCCAGCCCAGCACTTTTTTCAGGCGGGCGCGCTCGTTTTTGGGGGTACTTTCCAATAACAGCAGATCCCATTTTCCATCCCAGGCGGGTTGTCCATTGAGGTAAATTTTTCCCTCGGCATGACGAAACTGGCTCATGCCTTGCTCGGTAATGCGGTAATAGCTGCGTCGGCCTAATTTTTCGACCTCGAGCCAGCCTTCTTTTTGCAGGCGGAATACGGACGTCCTCACAAAACGATCACTGAAACCCATCGGTTCCAGCAAAAGACTTAAGCTGCCAAGCCAAACTTCGCCGCCTCGGTGGCTGAGTGCATCCCCATATAGGGAGATGATTAGCGATGTCCCGCTAATGGGTTGGGCATCAAGGGCATGCCGGATAAAGTCATCGAGTTTGTGTGTCATATTTTTCTGCAACCTGCTTAAAAGTGTGTCATGACATTAGCATAACTGTATAAATATACTTAAGGGAAGTGCATATTGTGTGACTTACGGGGGTTCAGAGGTCGCTCATCTGGGGGGATTCATTGCCTTCACAACCTTGCATTTTGGTTTTCTCAATGTCGCATAGTTACATTTAGTAAGAAACTTTCTTGAAAGCGATGACCGGAATTTTTCAGCGCTGCTTTGCTCGTTCCACGGTTTTTTTGAGGCAAAACGATCTGCATTTATCCGTTGTTAAAGACGCGCACCTTGCTATCAATCGCCAGTATGAACGAGTTGGTGTGTTTTTATCTGTTGTCTTAATAAGAAGTAAAAATAGGTAATCATCTGATTTTATTGAATCAGAGAAGTAAATCACAACTTTCCTGATGTGCTTTTATTTTCGCTGGTATATATAAATAATGTTGTTATATTTCGCCCTCAAGTGTACTAAAAATAGACAATAGTAATTTTATTACTAAATTATATTTGCTATTCAGATGATAACCAAGGAGTGGTACACCAAAAAATTATGGAGGGCACAAATGAGCAGGGCAATAGACAAAATTCACCAACTCTTTGACCGTTCCGGTCTGGTATTTACACTGGTTACGGAAAACTTACCTGAGCAGACTTTTGCGGTGGTCGATTTTTCTCTGAATGAAGCGTTATCAACCCCTTTCCGGCTGGAAGCAACACTGACCTGTCAGACTTCTGATATTAATTTTTGTGATGTTTTTGACAGGGATGCCGCCTTCACCGTTTATCGCAATGGGTTGGCTGAACGGCAAATTACCGGCATGGTGACGCATTTTTCACTGCAATCAACCGGACGCCATCGCAGCCACTACCATATCACCCTTCAGCCTGCTTTGTGGCGAGCATCACTGCGGGTCAATAGCCGGATTTTCCAGAATCAGTCCGTCGTGGATATTGTGGAAAGCCTGCTCAGGGAAAACGGCATACGAAACTATTTCTTTGCGCTGGGTTACAAACACCCGCCACGGGAATTTTGTGTTCAGTACGATGAAAGTGACTTGGCTTTTATCCAGCGCTTGCTGGCCGATGAGGGGATTTTCTACTACTTCACCTTCGATCAGGAACAGCACGAACAACGTATCGTATTTCACGATTCCTGTTTATCCCTCAATCAAGTGATTAGTGTTCCGTATCGCCCGGAGCCCGATGTCACCGGGGAAACAACCTGCATCCGTCACTTTAGCTGGTCAGAGCGCGTCGGGGTTGCGAATATCACAACCAAAGACCGGACGTTTAAAAACCCGCGCTGGAACCGGGAATTCTGGTATGAAGGGCGCAATCTTGATAACCAGCGCAGGCTGGACAGTTATCACTATTACGATTTTCCCAGCCGCTATAAAGATGATGAACTGGGGCAACGGGCAAGCCAGTACCGGCTGGAATATCTGCGCCGGGATACGCAGCTTGGCAACGGTCATGGCGACTGTTTTGCCCTGTGGCCGGGGCAATTGTTTAACCTGACCGATCACCCCAGAGCGGCTTTTAACGACCAATGGCAGCTCCTCCACATCACACATTCCGGGCGGCAACCACAGGCAGATGAAACCCAATCGGGCGAAGACGGCACGTGGCTGTCCAACCAATTTACCTTTACCACCCGAAAAAATACCTACCGTCCTTCCCCTTATCCAAAACCCAAAATGGAAGGCCCCCATATCGCCACAGTTGTCGGGCCGGAGGGAGAAGAAATCTTCTGTGACGAGCATGGACGGGTTCGTATTCAATTTGACTGGGACAGGTACGGCGAATTCAATGACCAAAGTTCTTGCTGGGTGCGGGTCAGTCAGGCCTGGGCCGGGCAATTAATGGGCATGATCGCCATTCCCCGCATTGGTCACGAAGTTCTGGTGGATTTTGTCCACGGCGACCCTGATCAGCCCATTATTGTCGGGCGGGCGTATCACGCCAACAACATTCCCCCGAACCGCCTGCCGATGGCGAAAACGCAGATGTCGATCCGGTCGAAAACCCATAAAGGCGAAGGATTTAACGAACTGCGTTTTGAGGATGAGAAAGATCGTGAAGAGGTCTTTATCCATGCGCAAAAAAATCTCGCCATTCAGGTGCGCAATTCACGGGGAGAGCGCATTAACTACGACCGCACAACCAGCATTGGTCATGATGATGAACTGGTGATAGCCAATAATCGCAAGGTCACGGTTGAGGGGCAGCAGGATCATAAAACCACCGGCAACTATATTGAACAAATTGACGGTGACCGCTCATTGCAGCTCAAAGGTGATTTAGCTGAAAAAATTCAGGGCGTCGTCAGTGTGGATGCGCAGGGCGATATCACCCTGCAAAGCGGCAGCAAAATTACCCTGAATGTCGGTGGCAACTTTATCGTGCTTCATGCGGGTGGCATTGATCTCAAAGGGGCTGCGATCAACCTGAATTCCGGTGGCAGCCCCGGCGATTTACTGGCGCCGGCCAATCCCGCCATCCTGCTTGCGGCGGCAAGTGAAGGTTCCATGTTTGTCGCCCATTGCCCAATGAAAGAAAAGGAGGCGCAGGAATGAGTCAGGAAAAACTCTACGCCATTATTGATGGTGCGGCAGAAGCCGATCTGTTTTTCATGCTGGAACGGTATGATCCGCCTTCCGCCTGCCTTTACGGTGAGCCTCTCCAGCCTGAATTGGTGGAAATTGCGCCTTATCTGGTGCAGGTGGATGAAAAAGTCAAAATCTGGCTGGAATGCCGCAAAACCCCGTGGGGGATCTTCGTCCACAGTAGCGCAGATATGAAAACCGTGCGCCAGCATTTACGGAAATACCTGCAAGTGCTGCTTCCCCAGCAGGAAAAACCGGTCTTTTTCCGTTTTTATGACCCGCGCAATATCTGGGATTTCCTTGGGGTATTGAGTGACTGGGAAGTGCACTGTTTTTTGGGGCCCATCTCACGTATTACGACCCTGTATCTTGAGGACGAGCGTACGGATAACTTTGCCAAGATAAGAGAGCCTTTTCCTGATAGTGCAACCAGCAAACGCAAAATGCTTGCCATCACAGACGTTCAATTGGAGAAGATACAGGCTATTTTCACAGAGCGTTATATTGAGAAACTAGCGGGTTTCATCCCTGAATGGCTGGAAAAAGCGCATTTTGATTTTATCCCTCATATCGACACCGTGGAATGTGCCCGACAATTTTTTGACTGGTTCAGTCGAAACGGCATTACGGATGATCGCAACGTTCGCGGATTACTCCAGCTCTTTATCACCCGACACTATCTCACCATTGATGACCTGCCGGCTGCGCTGCATTCCCAATTAACCGAATACAGCCAACCGGGGCATATGCGAGCCGAAAGCGTGTTAATTCAAGAATTAGGTCAAGTGCCTATTTAACAAAGACCTATTTAACTATAACAGGAAAAACAATATGGGTAATGCGGTCAAAATTGGTGATATCGGCACAGGACATGGCGATTGCTCGACAACTCCCGTTATTGCCGGAGCCAGCACAGTGAAAGTTGATGGAGACTATCTTGCTAGACAGGGGGATGCATTGGAATCCCATTGTTCACACCCAAGAGCAATCGCGGGAGGTTCCGGCTCCGTATTTATTGAGGGAAAACCTGCTGCCAGAACCGGAGATGCCGTTGACTGTGGTGGAGTCGTGATTGGCGGCGGTAGTGTGAATATTGGTTAAGGAGACAAAAAAATGACGTCGACAAAGGCAGGTTCTGCAATATGTGGTTGCGACAATCCGGATGATTGTACACATAGAATTGATGTGACATTGGATGGTAAAACGATGAGTTATCAACAGGGTTTATTTCCCTATCAGCTTCATTATGTTGTTGATAAGCCAGAGTTTACTGAAATACCTAAAGTTCCTATAACACTAAGCTCGAGCAGTAAAGGCTGTATATCACATAACTCAATGTGTCCGGTTGGACATTTATATAATGAAGAAAGTCAGCCAATTTCACAATTTTCCCCTAACAAGCCGTACTCGGGAATATTGCGTTATTCAAAAGAAACTAACCATTTTTTTGTTATTGATAATAGCCCGCTTATCCTTTTGCGTCGTTTTTTAGGCAAGGGTTTTTACTCACAACTAGATAAAGAAAGTTATTATGTTCAGGTTGATGAGTGTGCCGGAAAACCCTTAGTCGAGAAAACATTTAATGTATTTGACACTATTAGGAGAATAACGCTGGGGAATAAAACTATCCTCGGTACATACATTCATGTATATCTTAATGAAGCTCAAAAATTTAACGTTGCTATTGGAATGGCAGAAGAGATCAAGAAATATACCGAAGAGCAAAGGAAGAACCAACAAAAAGAGACCAATAGAAAAAGTGGATTGCGACATAAAGGCTCATATGGGTGGCGAAAAAATACAAAACCTTATGAGATTCGTAATGAATTAACCATTACCGGAGAAATTACTGCCGAAAAGGGCGCTGAAACACGGAGTTGGTCAAAAGAGCTTGAGTTTGAATTCAAAAAAGGCAAACAAAAATTAGACCTAATAGATACTGCTATTGATGGTATCGAAAAAATTAACAGTGTACTTGCATGTGGACATGATAAAGATAAATTTCGAGTTGCTAAATTAGATCTTGTCTATCCCTTAATTAATATTAGTGGCGGTTATAAACTTTCACACAGTGATAAATATCAACTCTTCCATAAATTTCATGCTGATATAACGGTAACACCATTAATAGGCTTAGAGCTACGTATTGATGTTGTACAAATATTTGCTGCTTACTATAAGCTTAATGAAGTCATCGCTGTAATACGTGAAGCGGGCGAAGAACATGAAAAAGAAATAAAGAAAGATAAAAATGGTGCATTTTATGGTGTACAGTTAGATTTAATTCTTAGTGGCGATTTAAGCGTTATATTTGGTTGGGAGTCTGATGATAAAGGAAGTTGGTCTTTTAAAAACGATGGCATATTAGAAGCAGGATTGGGAATTAGAGCTGAAACTAATATTCGTGGTGGTGTTCGTTATTATGCCCTTTATGGCTATTTTGATGCATCAGCACAAGTCTCAGCGAAGATGTTGGTCGCGCTGGAGTCCACAGAAAAAAATATGGAACTGGTGCTCTATCATGATGGAATTCAGGCATCAGCGAGTATTAAATATGGGGTAAGTATCCAAACAGAAGGAATTTATGATGGTAAATGGGATACGGAGGAAGAAAGTGAAGATAAACCTATTGAAAAAGATTGGATATTTCAAGAGCCACTACCAAGAGAAAAATCTCCTTACCGGATTTCTCTGGGGTAGCTTATTATTTTTTGTAATGCTAATGACAATAAAGTCTGCATCAGGAAAATCAACTATGGAGCATAAATATTTAGTTTCATTTAATACACAACGTAGTTTATGTGTTTTAAAAATTAACGGAATAGTAACTCTGGAAAATACAGCCTCACGAACAGGAACAGAATCCAGTGGTTATAATATATCCGCATTTTTAGAAAATGGTTCTAATACTGTTGAATTACTTATGGGGCGTAAGCCATTTGACAAAAAAACAGAAAAATTCCATCCAGAATCATGGTGTGACGTCACAATCAAAAAAGTTTCCTCTCATGGTGAGCAAGGGGAAGTGATCAGTAATATCAAATTAACTGTGGACAATAATGGAAACGTCATAACGAAAGACCCAATAAATTCAAATGAAAAATTTGATTACGCAAGCATGTCAATCAAAAAAGGAGAAGAAAATTTATTTGCGGCCCAAAAAACATTTTCGATAAATAATTTACCAAGCTGGATGTGGATAAAAGCGCAGCCAGTTACTGATAATGATTTACCTGCCATAAAAGAATTTTATCAAGAGATTAGTAATGCTTTTTCTCGTCATGATCTAGATAAAGTCTGGAAAATGAGCGAGCCAGCATGGGATGAGTGGGCTATAGCTGAGAACAGTAGTGCCAAGATATTTTTTGACTCTATGGATTTTGAAAGTAAATTAAATGATAAATTTGTTGTTAAGGAACCTGATTGGAAAAAATATAAGCTGGTTAGTTATAAAAATGGTAAATTATTTCGTTTAGAAAGAGGTGTGTTAGGTTCTTCACCTATAATTTTCCATAACAAAGAAAATAAAAAAAATTATCATTACAATCCCTATCTATCTATTATAAATGGAAAAATTGTTATCGCAAGATAATGACTTAATTTGGCTAACCAGTGATTGAAAATTCTGATTAGCCAAATTTAATCAATTAAGAAAATATTTAACTCAATGGGTTAAGAGCAACATAAAAATACAGAAGGCGTCAATAAACGTGAGTGGGTATTTCAAAAATCTCTTAAAAAAAACAAGTCGCCATTCAGACTTTTCCTGGCTTGGTTCTTTATTTTGTTTTTATATGTTATTCAGTAATCCTGCAACAGGAAAAAAGAATATGGAATATAAATACATATTATCCATGAATACTCACCGCAGTGTTTGTGTTGTTCGTCTTAATGAAATGATGGCTATGGAGAATGTGGATTCACGTAGTGGAACGGAGTCCAGTGGTTTAAATATTACTGCCTTTTTAGAAAATGGTAATAATACACTCTCTGTTTCAATGGGGAAGAAAGCGATTGATAAGGAGTTTAAAAAATTTAATCCTGATTCGTGGTGTGAAGCAATTATCAGAAAAGCATCTGCACATGACCAAGGCCAGATTGTGAGTTATATTAAGTTATCGGTAGATAAAAATGGGGATATTGTTATCCATACCAGCCCCAATCATATTGCCAACAATTCTTCTGATTTTGATTTTTTGGGGATGTCTAAGACCCGTGGAGAAAAAGGGCTATATCAAGCCAAAAAAATCTATCCTATTAATGGCTTGCCTGATTGGATGTGGACAAAAGCACGTTCTGTATCAGAGAATGACTTGCCTTCTATTAAATCTTTTTATCAAGAAATTATTGATACCTTTTCACATAATGACTTGGATAAATTATGGAGTATGAGTAAGCCTGCATGGGAGGAATGGGCTGTTGCTGATAATAGCAATCCAAAAATATTCTTTAATTCAATGGATTTTGAAGAAATGCTAAATAGCGGCGATTACATTATAAGAACAAAACCTGAATGGGAAAATTTCAGATTGGTCAGCTATAAAGATGGTCGTTTATTCCGCCTTGAAAAAGGAGCTTTCGGACGTTCACCTATATTACTTGATAATAAAATTACAGGCGACACTGCAACTTACAGTCCTTATTTATCCATTATCAACGGAAAAATCGTTATCGCAAGATAATGGCTTAATTTGGCTAATCGAAGTATTCAATAATGATTAGCCAAATGTTTTATTTTTACGATTAATCGCGGGAGCGATTGTCTATCACTCGAACGGCCTTTCCTTCTGAGCGAGGGATCTCGCCGGAGCTGACAAGGTTAATTTCTGTACTTAGCCCGGTCATGGATTTAATGTGATGACGCAATTGATGGCTGATATCGTTGCGTTGCTCTGCGCTAAATTGATCAGGCTCTTTCAGTTCGACTTTGACGGAGAGCCTGTCGTAATTGCCGATACGATCCACTTCCAATTGATAGTGCGGGGAGAGCTCTTTCATGCGCATAACCTGCTCTTCTATCTGTGAGGGGAAGAGGTTGATGCCGCGAATGATTAACATGTCATCAGAACGGCCGGTGATCCTGTCCATGCGGCGCATATTGCGTGCCGTACCGGGCAATAAACGTGTCAGGTCGCGGGTGCGGTAACGAATGATGGGCATGGCTTCTTTGGTTAAGGTCGTGAGAGTCAGTTCTCCCATTTCGCCATCGGCCAAATTATTCATGTTGTCAGGGTCAATCACTTCCGGGTAAAAATGATCTTCCCAAATAGTCGCGCAGTCAGCATATTCCAGTGATTCCATAGCGACACCCGGCCCGATGACTTCTGATAAGCCATAAATATCCAATGCTTTGATGCCCATACGGGTTTCAATCTCGTCGCGTATGGCATCACCCCAAGGCTCTGCACCGAAGATCCCGACGCGCAAGGAGCATTGGCTGGCATCCCCGCCCATTTGCTGTTCCAGTTCGTCCAGCAAGGTCAGGCAGTAAGACGGTGTCATCATGATAACGTCAGGTTTGAAGTCCTGAATCAGTTGTGCTTGTTTTTCTGTGTTGCCACCGGACATAGGAATGACGGTGGCTCCCAGCCGCTCTGCACCATAGTGCGCCCCCAATCCTCCTGTAAACAGGCCATAACCGTAGGCGACGTGAACTTTGTCTTTGGCGCTGGCGCCCGCAAAACGCAGGCAACGGGCGATGATCTCGGCCCAGTTGTCGATATCCCGCTGGGTATAACCCACGACCGTCGGCCGCCCGGTGACGCCGGATGAGGCGTGAATGCGCACCACTTGTTCCATTGGCACGGCGAAGGTGTCAAAAGGATAGTGTTCCCGCAGATCTTGCTTGGTGGTGTACGGGAATTTGCGGATATCCTCGAGTTGCTTGAAATCGCTCGGGTGGACACCCGCTTCGTCAAATTTCCGGCGGTACATGGGAACGTTGTTATAGGCGTGATTGAGCGTCCATGCAATCTGTTGTACTTGCCACGCCTGAATTTCGTCATGTGAGGCAAATTCGAGCGAGTCAGGATGTCGGTTCTGAAACTTATTCCGGTGTTGGGTCAAATGGTTATTGGAGTATGCTCTCAGGTCTTGTACGTTGTTGCTCATAATTGCCTGTCCTTTTGTTGGTGTGTTTGTAACAGGTTGCTTTTGTACGTATACCCTTTGTTTTTCTGGTTACAGCGTTGTTGGCTGTTCTTACTCCAGTTACTGTAATGCAAAAATTACAGCCAGTTATGCTCCTCAGGGAGCCGTTCCCTTGCCGCCGCGCTGCGATTTGAAATCCATCGGATATTTATGCAGGTGATGGTTACGTCAGGTTTTTATGAAATTCGTTCAATAATCATGGCGATGCCTTGCCCTACGCCGATGCACATGGTGCACAGGGCATAACGGCCAGCGCGCCGTTCCAGTTCAAGGGTTGCTGTCAACGCAAGTCGGGCGCCACTCATTCCCAAAGGATGGCCCAAAGCAATCGCCCCGCCATTCGGGTTGACGTGCTCCGCGTCATCGGGCAGTCCCAGTTGGCGCATCACTGCCAATGATTGGGCTGCAAAGGCTTCGTTCAGCTCAATGACATCCATTTGATTTAGGCTCAAGCCAGCAAGCGCCAGTACTTTTTGGGTGGCAGGCAATGGCCCAATCCCCATGATGCGAGGTTCGACGCCACAAGTGGCGGTTGCGACAATGCGTGCCCGTGGGGTTAACCCTTGTCGCAATGCTGCTGTTTCTGAGGCCACAATGAGTGCTGCCGCGCCATCATTGATGCCGGAAGCGTTACCGGCGGTCACTGTGCCGCCAGCGCGGAATGGCGTTTTGAGCCGTTGCAGTTGTTCAAATGTTGTTTCCGGACGGGGGTGTTCGTCTTGCGAAACGAGGGTTGAAGCGCCTTTTTTGCCGGATGCTGATAAGGCGACGGGAATGATCTCTTCTGCCAATATGCCCCGTTGTTGTGCGCTGGCGGCCCGTTGCTGGCTGCGCAAGGCAAAGGCGTCCTGAGCGTCGCGGCTGATTTGAAATTCAGCGGCCACGTTTTCCGCCGTTTCCGGCATTGAGTCCGTGCCAAATTGCTGCTGCATCAGCGGGTTGATAAAGCGCCAGCCGAGAGTGGTATCAAACATCTCGGCCTGACGGCTGAATGCATTGTTTGCCTTGCCCATCACAAACGGGGCACGGGTCATGGATTCTACGCCCCCAGCCAATACTAGCCCGGCATCATTGGCTTTGATGCTGCGGGCCGCAAAGGCCAGCGCATCCAAACCAGAGCCGCACAGGCGATTGACTGTTGTTCCTGATATTGCGTTTGGCAGGTCGGCCAGCAGCAATGCCATGCGTGCAACGTTGCGGTTATCTTCTCCGGCCTGATTGGCGCAGCCGAGGATCACATCATCAACTTTTTCCCAGTCCAGTGTCGGGTAGCGCGCCATCAGAGCCCGAAGTGGCAGGGCGGCCAGATCATCGGCCCGCAGGTTCGAGAGGACGCCGCCATAACGCCCGATGGGAGTGCGGATACCATCGCAGATAAACGCGTGAGTCATGATTTTTCTCCGAGGCTGTTTTCCTGACTGTCTGCCAGAACCGGATGATCCAAGCGATGGGCGCGGCCGTGAAACAGGGCCACGGTTTTGCCTTCTTGATTGATGATTTCGACGTTGTACAGCCCGGTGTTTTTACCCTGATATTTTTCAGAGGCGGTGGCGATAAGGTGATCGCCGGCCAATGCCGGACGGATGAAGTCGATAGTGCCGGAAGTTGCGACCGCAGCGTGCCCTTGGCTGTTGCAGGCATAGGCAAAGGCGGTATCTGCAAGACTGAACAGGATGCCGCCATGACAACTTTGATGGCCGTTAAGCATGTTAGGCATTATTGTCATGCTGAGTCGGGCTACCCCGGCATCAATATGTTCAATGTGTATCCCCATGTTTTTGGCGCAGGTGTCTTTGGCATACAGGGTTTCAATGCAGCGATGAGCCAGCCGGGTGGCGGTGTTATCATACATGGGCGCTCCCCCTATTATGGTTTTGGTGCTGCGGGGAAAGCTGCAATTTGGCGTGACCTGCCGCCAGTTGGCGCAATAAAGGCGCCGGGCGGTAACGGGGTTCGCCATAGTATTTTTGCAGATTTTCCAGTGTACTGAGCAGGTGCTTCCAGCCTATTTGCTCACCCCACTCCAGCGGGCCGATGGGATAGTTCACGCCATAACGCATTGCCAGATCGATATCTTCCGCACTGGCAACGCCTTTGTTGAGGGCATCGAGTGCTTCGTTACACAGCATGGCGACGGTACGCATGGTCAATAAGGCTGGATAATCCGGCAGGAGAATGATCTGTTTGCCGAGAGATTGCAGGAAGCCTATCACTCTTGCCGTCTGTTGGGGCGGGTTCTGAGAAGCTGTACTGAGTGTGATGATTGGCGCTGCGTGGTGATTGGCCGACAGATCAAACTGCATTACCGGGGCTCTGATTTCATCAGCAATCTGAGCACAGGTTCTCCCTTTGGTCAGCGTCAGGACAACATCATCAATCTGCAAGGTGGGAGAGTGGAAGCGATCATTTTTGTGTTCTTCGAAAATGATCCCATATTTCTGCAATTCAGATTGTTTCAGAAATTCAGTGAAATAGGGTAAAGCATGCCAATTGCCTGTGGCCCTGATCCGGTCAGGTTGTTTTTGTGCTTTGGCGTGTTTTGGCTCTATTTTAGGTGCCGGCTGAGTCTCTTTTTTGTTGTTGTCATGGTCTTTGGCATGATTTCCTTTAGTCTCATTACCTTTAAGATCATGATGATAAAAACCACGGCCGCGCTTGCGTCCCAGATGCCCGGCATCGACCAGCTCTTTTTGTTGTAATGAAGGCTGGAAGCGGGGATCACTGTGGAACGCGCGAAACAGGGATTCAGTCACGGTGTAGTTTATGTCATGCCCAATCAAATCCATCAGTTGCAATGGCCCCATCGCAAAGCCACCTGATTCTTTCATGACAGCATCCAGTGTTGCGGGGGTGGCAACCTGTTCTTCCAAGGCACGCAGTGCTTCGGCATAGAATGGGCGTGCGATGCGATTGACGATAAAGCCCGGGGTGGAGCGGCAAATGACGGGCTGTTTTTTCCAGCCGCTGATCAGTGCCTTGAGTGTCATCACAGTTTGGGGGGATGTTTCCAGACCCTGTACGATTTCCACCAGCTTCATCAAGGGCGCCGGATTGAAAAAATGCAGCCCCGCCATGCGTTGTGGGGTTGGCACTGCACGGGCGATGGCGGTAATCGACAATGATGAGGTGTTACTGGCAAACAGTGCCTTGGCTGAACAAATCGTTCCCAACTGACGGAATAGCTCTTGCTTCGCTTCCAGTTGTTCGATAATGGCTTCAATCACCAACGCACAAGGTGCCAGTGCCTGTAGTGAATCGACCGGAGTGATGCGCTGCAATAATGCTTCGGTTGGGCCGGCTTCAGCTTTACCCGCTTCCACGCGTTGATGCAGGCGCGCATGGAGGCCATCCAACGCATGACGTGCAGCGGTGCTGTCCATATCAAACAGCAGGACGGTATGCCCTGCCTGAGCCGCAACCTGAGCGATGCCAATGCCCATCGTTCCCGCGCCGATAACAGCGATGGGGCCTTTGAGTGCTGGCGTGTTCATCGTTATTTCCCCTGAAATTTTGGCTGGCGTTTTTCAACGAATGCGCTGACGCCTTCACAGAAATCTTCACTGTGCCCGCACAGGCGCTGTAAATCGCGCTCGAGGTCAAGCTGCTGATCCAGCGAATTGCCTGCTGCGGCATAAGTAGCTTGTTTGATGCAGCCAAGCGCCAGTGTGGGTTGAGTCGCCAGATGTTGGGCCAACTCTTGTGTTTTGCGTTCCAGCTCTTCAGGTTCGACGACCTGCCAGATCATGCCCCATTCCAATGCTTGCTCTGCACTGATTTTTTCGCCCAACAATGCCATGCCCATGGCACGCGCCTGCCCGATTTTGTGCGGCAGGAACCAGCTTCCGCCGGAATCGGGCGCCAGACCAATGCGGCAGAAGGCTTGAATGAAGCTGGCGGTGCGGGAAGCTATAACAATGTCACAGGCCAGAGCGAGGGAAACACCGGCACCTGCTGCCACACCATTGACTGCACCGATAATCGGTTTGGGCAAGGAGGTCATGCGCCGGATCAGCGGATTATAGTAACGTTCAACGGATTGGCCGAGATCGGGGGTGCCTCCATCAGTAATGATGGAGTTTCTGTCATTCAAATCCTGACCAGAACAGAAACCACGTCCGGCACCAGTCAAAAGAACACAGCGTACAGATTCATCCTGTTCAGCAATATCCATCGCCTGACTTAACTGTTGGTGCAACTCTTCAGTAAAACTGTTGAGGTACTCTGGGCGGTTAAGAGTGATGCTAAGGACACCCGCGTTAATTTCGGTAAGTACCATTGACTTGTTTTCCATTGATCAAAATCCTTTAAATGTCGGTTTACGTTTTTCCAGAAAGGCGGTGATGCCTTCCTGACGATCGGTTGTGCCCGCCAAAGCGACAAATTGCTGGCGCTCAGCGAGTAATCCTTGTGACAGGCTGGTTTCCTGTGCGGTCTTGAGTGCGGCTTTGGCTGCCCGCAATGCGAGGGGGGAAAATTCACTGATGCGCTGCGCGATTTGCTCTGCCCGCTCCAGTGTGTTTTCATCAATGCACACTTCGCTGACCAATCCCGCAAGCTGTGCCTGTTGGGCGTTGATGGCTTCCCCTGTCAGTACCATTTGATGGGCCAGTGCCTTGCCGACGCTGCGGATAAGCCGTTGTGTTCCTCCGGCTCCCGGAATTAGCCCCAACGTGATCTCAGGCAGGCCAAAGCGGGCGCTTTCACCACAAATCACAAAATCACAGGCCAGTGCCAATTCACAGCCGGCACCAAGCGCGTAACCGTTCACGGCGGCAATCATGGGTTTATTAATATTGTTCAGGCGTTGCCAAAGCTGTGGGCGACGATCAGTGATGGCCGTTGCCACGGTTTGCTGTTGTAGTTCTTTCAGATCAGCCCCTGCCGCGAAATAGCGCGATGAACCGGTAATGACGATAGCGCCGGTTTCTTTATCTGCATCCGCTTGTTCTAACTGTTGTACTAGCAGTTCAAGGCAATCATTGCTGAGAGCATTGCGCACGTCCGGCCGATTGAGGGTCAATGTGCGTACTCTTTGTTGCTGGTGGCTTATGATCCATTCCTGATTCATTGCGGGTTCCTCAGTTATACCCTTCGTCTTTCAAGTTGCCTCTTTGTTGGCTGCATTCATTCACCCCGGTCACCGTTTTTATAAACATACGGTTAGCTATGCTCTTGGGGATTATGAGAGGCTCCTGCCTCTCGCCGGGGGCGAGCCTGTGGCTGTTCAAATTCGTTCCCTTGCCGCCGCGATGCAACTTGAAACCCATTGGGTACATTTATGCAGGTGTTTAAACAAAGCGCTTAAACGTCAAAATCTACTACTACGCCATCGCCCTTCGGCCATGATTGGCAGCTCAGGATATACCCTGCCGCCAGTTGATCCGGTTCAAGGCTGTAGTTCACATTCATTTCCACTTCACCGGATTTAAGCTGGCATTTGCAGGTTGAGCACACACCTCCTTTGCAGGCGTATGGCAAATCAGCCCCCTGACGCAGGGCAGCATCGAGAATGCTGTCATCCTCGGCATTCATGGCGATGTTGAAAGTGCGCCCGTCCAAATGAATTTCGACGCGGGTTTCGCTGCGTTCGGCAAGATTGGCAGGGCGGGGGCGCGCTTGGGCATTTCCGGTATTGAATCGTTCGCTGTGGATGCAATTAGCCGGCATGCCCGCTTGTTCGAGTGCCGCATGGGCATCGTTCAGCATTGTTTCTGGCCCGCAGAGAAATGCCCGATCAAACTGAGTAAAATTGAGCAGGGTTTTGCCGATGCGTTGCAGGTGTTCAACATCAATGCGCCCGTTGAGCAGGGGGCTGTCAGTGACTTCCTGACTGAATAAGTACAGCACCTGAAAACGGCTCAGGTAGCGATTTTTGAGATAGGCCAGTACTTCCTTGAACATGACGGATCGGTTGGTACGATTGCCATAAATCAGGGTGAAAGTGCTGTCAGGCTCCAGCGCCAGCGTACTTTTGATGATCGATAAAATTGGCGTGATGCCTGAGCCGGCGGCAATGGCTAAATAATGCCCTTGCTGGTCGGCACTGGGAATATGGCCAAAATTGCCCTGCGGCAGCATCACATCCAGCTCATCCCCGACTTTTAATTGCTGGTTGATAAAGGTGGAAAAACGGCCTTGGTAGATGGCCTTGACGCCAATTTGCAGCACATCGTCCTGCGGTGAACTGCAAATAGAGTAGCAACGGCGCAGCTCTTCACCGTTTACCCGGGCCTTGAGAGTCAGGTGCTGGCCGGGCTGGTAGAGAAAGTGCTTTTTTAGCTCACTGGGAACATGCAGTGTGACGGTCACGGCTTCCGGTGTTTCTCGTTCAATGGCAGCAATGCTTAATCGGTGGAAGCTATGTGAACGTGTTCGGTGAAAAGTAACCATCTTCACTCCCTTATTAAATGCATTTGAAATAATCAAACGGTTCCAGACACTGCTGACAGCGATAAAGGGCTTTGCAGGCGGTAGAGCCAAATTCGCTGATTTTTTCGGTTTCATGGCTGCCGCAACGGGGGCAACTGATGGAAACTGCCTCCGTCGGCTTTTCGCAGGACAAGCCTTGGGGCGGAGCGATACCGGATTCTTTCAGACGCTGTTTGGCATCGGCATTCATCCAGTCCGTTGTCCATGCAGGAGACAGACTCACATTGACATGCACCGGCGCAAAACCCGCTTGAGTCAGCAACTGGCGGATTTCGTTAATCAGAAACTCCGTCGCCGGGCAGCCAGAATATGTCGGGGTGAATGTCACCTGCCAGCCTGTTTGCAAAGGCGTGACAGAGCGCACCATGCCGAGATCGGTAATGGAAAGCGCCGGCAGTTCTGGATCGGCAATTTGATGCAGACATTGCCAGATCTGATGAATTTCCGGTTTTTGTAATGTTGTTAATTGCTGTTCCATGATCCTTCCTCTCAACCTTTGGCTGTTCAAATTCGTTCCCTTGCCGCCGCGATGCAATTTGAAATCCATTGTGTATGTATCAATTACATTTACCAATTACAGTTGGGATAAGCCCGTTGCAGGGACTGCATTTCCGCCAGCATGTACCCTAAATGTTCTGTGTGTAGTCCTTGCTTGCCGCCTTGGCGATAGGGCAGCTCTGCGGGTATTTCCAATGTGGCTGCCGCAAATGTTTCGTTGACGATATCCAGCCACGGCTCATGCAGGGTGCGGGGATCCACGGCAATGCCTTCGGCAGCCAGCCGTTGCTCGATATCGTCGCAATGGAATAATTCACCGGTAAAACGCCATAGCTGATTGACTGATTGCTGGATTTTTTGGCGGCTTTGTTCTGTACCGTCCCCCAGACGGATCATCCAGCCCCGGCTGAATCGCAGGTGATATTCCACTTCCTTCAAGGACTTGGCGCTGATGGCTGAGATTTGGGGATCACGGCTTTGTACCAGTGCCTGATGCAGCAGGACATGGTAAGCATCCATGAAGAACTGGCGAACCAGTGTGTCGTTAAAGCCGCCGTTGGGTTGTTCAACCAGCAGTAAATTGAGGAACTCACGTTCATCGCGATGAAATGCCAGATAATCTTCATCAGGCTTTTTTTCTGAGTCTGGATGCGTATCTGGCATGATTGTGGCGGCATAACTAAGAAAATGGCGTGCCTGCCCCAGCAGATCGAGCCCGATATTAGACAGCGCAAGGTCAATTTCCAGCTCTGGTGCATGGCCGCACCATTCGCACAGGCGCTGTGCCAGAATCAGTGGCGTATCACCCTGCCGCAGCACGTAATCCAGCAAGTCATGATTGGATGTCGAAACGCTATGTCTATTCATGTTTTCGTTTCCCTACATATTCTTGATGCCATCAGGAATGGTATAGAACGTCGGGTGACGATAAATCTTGGTTTCCGATGGTTCGAAAAAAGCGCCGCGATCTTCCGGTTGTGAAGCTATCAGATAAATGGATTTTACGACCCAGATCGAGCAGCCTTCATTGCGGCGGGTGTAAGCATCACGTGCGTTTTCCAGTGCCATTTGGTCATCTGCCGCATGGAGGCTGCCAACGTGGCGGTGTGCCAGCCCCTGTTTGCTGCGGACAAAGACTTCATAAAGTGGCCAATCGGTATTGTTCATTTTATGTTTTCTCCTGTTCCGATAACGCAACGGATTAAGCAGCACGTTTTTTGGCTGCCATTTTTTTGGCATGGATAGAGGCCGCCTCTCGTACCCATTTTCCGTTTTCCCAAGCACGGCGTTTGGCTTCCAGACGTTCGTGATTGCATATCCCTTGCCCTTTCAGTACTTGATAAAATTCATCCCAGTTGATTTCGCCAAAGCGGTAATGCCCGGTAGTTTCATCCCAAGCCAGTTCAGGATCGGGGGCTGTCATGCCCAGAGCCTCCAATTGGGGTACTGTGTTATCAAGGAATTTTTGCCGCAATTCATCGTTGCTGAATCGCTTAATTTTCCACGCCATGCTTTGAGCACTGTTGGGGGAGTCATTGTCATTGGGGCCGAACATCATCAATGTGGGCCACCAGAAACGGTTGATGGCATCCTGCAACATTGCGCGTTGAGCCTCGCTGCCGTTTGCCAGTGCCATGACAGCTTCATACCCCTGCCTCTGGTGGAAGCTCTCTTCTTTGCAGATTTTCACCATAGCGCGGGCGTAAGGGCCATAAGAAGCCCGGCATAAAGCAACCTGATTCACTATCGCCGCACCATCGACCAGCCACCCGATGACACCAATATCCGCCCAGCTCAGCGTGGGGTAGTTGAATATAGAGGAGTATTTCATCTTGCCATCTAATAATTTTTGATAAATGTCTTGCCGAATACAGCCCAGCGTTTCAGCCGCGCTATAGAGATACAGGCCATGCCCGGCTTCATCTTGAACTTTGGCGAGTAAGACGGCTTTGCGGCGCAGTGTCGGGGCGCGGGTGAGCCAGTTGGCTTCTGGCAACATGCCGACGACTTCCGAATGTGCATGCTGACCAATTTGGCGTATCAGGTTCTGGCGATAGGATTCGGGCATCCAGTCTTTGGCCTCAATGGACAGATCCGCTGCAATTTTTGCGTCGAAATGCATCTGAAGTGGGTCAGTTGTCATGCTAGGCTCCATTGTGATTCTGATTTTTAATATTCGGATATAAAAATGAATCATTTTTTAACTATAAATCTATAAACCGTTAACAAAAATATCAAACATAAACATTGTATATTTGTTGTACACATCACAATATTAATTTAAAAATGTTTAAAATCAGTCTATTAAATTTTAATGTCTGGTGATGCCTGGGTTGTAACCCAGGATTTGGATATAAATGTTTTATTTTTGTTGCGCTGAATGGTGGTTATTGTTGGTGAAATATGTGATACATAAATAACAAGCCATGTCTTATTAAATGATTCATTAGTGAAATTGGTGGAGAAAAGAATGCAACAATTAACGAGTTACATTTGTGGTACTTGGGTATATGGGCAGGGCAACTCCAGAACCATTCATCATGCAGTCACTGGCGAAGCTTTGTATCAGGTATCTTCGGAAGGTCTGCCATTGAAAGAAAGCCTGGAATATGCCCGCGTACAAGGAGGCAAGGCGCTGTCGGCGATGACATTCCAGCAACGGGCACAGATGATGAAAGCCGTTGCCAAACATTTGCTGGCCAATAAAGAAGCGCTGTACGCCATCTCTTCAGAAACAGGGGCAACCCGCTCAGATAGCTGGGTGGATATAGAAGGAGGCGTGGCGACGCTTTTTTCTTATGCGGGCTTGGCTGGGCGTGAATTGCCGGATGATACCCTGTGGCCGGAAGATGAAATGATCCCATTGTCCAAGCAATCCCAATTTGTCGCTCGTCATGTACTGACTTCCCGCCCCGGTGTGGCTCTGCATATCAACGCCTTTAACTTTCCCTGCTGGGGCATGCTGGAAAAATTGGCGCCCACATGGATGGCAGGTATGCCGGCTATCATCAAACCTGCAACCGCTTCTGCACAGTTGACGCAAGCGATGGTGAAACTGATCATCGACAGTGGTTTGGTGCCGGAAGGGGCATTGCAGTTGATCTGCGGTGGCATTGGCGATCTGTTCGATCATCTTGATTATCAGGATGCGGTGACTTTTACCGGATCTGCGCAAACAGGACAGATGTTGCGTGCACACCCTCGGCTGATAGCAAAATCCATTCCTTTTACAATGGAAGCTGATTCCCTCAACTGCTGCATCTTAGGTGAGGATGTGACGCCTGAAATGCCGGAGTTTGGCGTATTCATCAAAGAAGTCGTGCGTGAAATGACTGTCAAGGCAGGGCAAAAATGTACGGCCATTCGTCGCATCATTGTGCCGGCCAATCAGATGGAACCCGTCAAACAGGCATTGCTCAAGCGGTTATCCGGTGTCGCGGTTGGTGATCCGACCCTGCCTGATGTACGCATGGGGGCGCTGATTAATCTGGAACAGCGTGACGAAGTGCAAACAAAGGTCAATGAGTTGCGCGATAGTGGCTGTGAACTGTTATGCGGCGGTGCGCTGGATAAACTGGTTCTGACCGGCAATACCAACAACAACGGCGCATTTTACCCGCCGACACTGCTTTATTGTGCCGATCCCATGACAAATCAGGTTGTGCACAGTACAGAAGCCTTTGGGCCTGTATCCACTTTAATGGCGTATGAGGATGCTGAACAGGCGATAGCATTGGCGATGATGGGGCAGGGAAGTCTGGTGGGTTCATTGGTGACTGCTGATGAGCAGATTGCGGCGCAGGTGATCCGGGCGACGGCGTGTGCTCATGGCCGTATGCTGATACTGGATGAAACGGCTTCTGCGGAATCCACAGGGCATGGCTCGCCATTGCCGATGCTGGTGCACGGTGGGCCGGGGCGAGCGGGCGGAGGCGAAGAATTGGGCGGGTTGCGTGCCGTGAAACACTATATGCAGCGTACCGCGATTCAGGGCAGCCCAAGCATGCTGGCTGCGATTGGCCGTGAATGGGTTCGTGGCGCGAAAGTGAAGGAAGATCCGATTCATCCGTTCCGTAAGTACTTTGAACAACTTGAAATCGGCGAAAGCCTGCTGACCGCCCGCCGGACAGTCACGGAAGCCGATATTGTGAATTTCGCCTGCTTGAGCGGTGATCACTTTTATGCTCATGTCGATAAAATCGGGGCGGCGGAATCCCTGTTTGGTGAGCGTGTGGCGCATGGTTATTTCGTCGTATCCGCCGCAGCGGGCTTGTTTGTGGATGGCGCAGTCGGGCCTGTACTTGCCAACTACGGCATGGAGAATCTGCGTTTTATTGAGCCGGTCAAAATTGGCGATACCATTCAAGTGCGCCTGACTTGCAAGAAGAAGATCAAAAAAGTCCAGAAAACGGCGGAAGATAAACCGCATGGTGTCGTGATGTGGGATGTGCAGGTGTTGAATCAGGAACAACAGCCTGTGGCGCTTTACAGCATCCTCACGCTGGTGGAACGGCAGCATGGCGATTTTTCCGCCTTGGTATAGATGCCCTGATGGATAGCACAGACCGCCGGCAATCCACAGAATTTCAATGTGGTTTACCCGCGGTCTGATACGGAGATAAAAACCTCCGGCGGTGATGGGTTCACTGTGTCTAGAAAATTATACCCGTTGTCTTTCAAGCTGCCTCTTTATTGGCTGCATTCATTCACTCCGGTCATCGTCTTTATTCTATGCGCCCGGAGGTTACTGAGAGTCAGTCTTTAGCCGGGTAAATTCGTTCCCTTGCCGCCACGATGCATCTTGAAACCCATAGGATATCTATTGCAACCACTTAATCCCTTACCATTTAGTCTCTAATGGAGAGACTCCCTCGTGAGACGGAAAATGTGGAAGCACGTATTCGGCCATTTCTTGTAAAATTTCCTGCGCCGGTCTTTCTGAGAAGTGTATTCCTAAAGCAGCATGGTTTACCCCGGCTTCTTTCCACTCGTTAAGTAAATCAATCAAACCGTTACGCCCTGTTTTTAGCGTGAAGCCCCCACGCAATGGCGTTCTTGGGAAATTTGGATCTTCGACCAGATCAATCCAATCATTTGTCATATGTGGACGGAACTCATTAGCAGGGAGTAGGCTGCGCCATGCTTTAATTTTTTCAGCCAACCGACGCGGGCCGGCGCTGTTATGAGTGGGTTCTGGGTAAGTCAGCCACCCATCGGCATATTCTGCAATCCAATCCAGTGATTGGCGTGAAGCGCCAGTAACAATGAGTGGAATCGCGCCAAATGTCGGTTTAGGAAGAAGCTCTGCACCGGTAAAGGCACCAAGAGGAGAATTAATATTTAGGTATCCCTCTTTCATCAGTTGACGAAAATAGGTGACCGTGTCTGCGAAGCGTTTGCCGCGTTGCTCAAAATTGACCCCGTAAGCCGGGAATTCAATGGCCCTGTCTCCAGATGCAATGCCAAGAACTAGACGCCCGCCGGAAATCTGATCAATGGTCGTCGCTGCCTTTGCCAGATCAATCGGGTGGCGTAATGAAAAAATTGCACTGCCCGTCGCTAAAGAGATGGATTTTGTTTTGGCACTCAGATAGGCCAGATAGGTGAATGGATCGAAAAGTTGCCCGGCATCGCCAAATGAAGGGTCAAATAAAGGTACATCCCGAACCCACACTGAGGCAAAACCATATTTATCGGCCTGAACAACGAGTTCTGATTGGCCTTCCATGACTTTCATATCACCTTGGTAAAATTTTTGCGGTAAAAAAAGCCCTATCGTAAGTTCGTTAGGGCGAAACATCCGCTGATAACCTGGATGGTTCGAAAATAATTGCGATGACGATCCTTGAATCTTGCCTGAAGGTACTGAAGTTATTTGACTCATTTATTTTTCCTCACATATTATTTCTAAGGGCCTGTAGCGGGTGCTGGAATAGAAATGCCACGTTGCACCGCGGGTCTGGCTGCGATTCTGTCATGCCATTCGCTTAAATATTTATAATGATGAAAATCAAAATTGATAATTTGGGCGATATGAGTCCAACCGAAATGAGCTATATCAGCGATTGAATAATCTTCCCCACCAAAATATAAATTATTGGCTAAGTGGTTATTCATGGTTGAAAAAGCACGTTCAGTGAGTTTTTTAAAGCGCTCAGTCGCTTCTTTATTTTTTCCGGAACCAAAATACTCAAAATTAACTCTTTGCCCGATAATTGGCCCAACACTGGATGCGTGGAAAATTAGCCATTGGATAGCCTGCCAACGCGCATTATGTTCAACAGGGAGTAATTTATTTGTTTTATCCGCCAGATAAAGAAGAATTGCCGCAGATTCAAATATTGTCGTATTTGTATCGCTATCAAATAAAACCGGTATTCTCCCGTGCGGATTAAGCTGTAAAAACTCGGGTAATAAATTTTCACCTTTATCTATCTGCACATGGTTTAACTCATAGGGAAGCCCGAGTTCTTCCAAAGCAATAGTAATTTTAAAACCATTGGGAGAGCTATCGGTATAAATGCTAATCATAATACGCTCTTTTTATTGATGAAATGTAATTGCCTTCTCCGTCTTTCAAGCAGCCATCGTTGTTGGCGACACTCATTTATCCCGGCCACCGCTGTTATCACTAGACGGTGTTCTATGCTCCCGGGGATGGCGGGAAGACTCTTTCCTCTCGGCCTCTGGTCAGGCAAATTCGTTCCCGACGACTTTGTTATTCCCTTGCTGCCGCGATGTCACTTGAAATCCATTGGGTATAGATAAAAAGGCAAATAAGGGCACACCTCTTTGTTACGAAAACAAGAGTTCATTGTCTCTTTATAAAATTGATACCTTAGCAGTAATTATTTCCGATAAATAAATTCCAAAATGAAATTTTAATAAGGGAAGTAACGTATTTTAAATAATGGAAATATTTCACATCTAATGCTATCAGGCATTTCCAAGTGCATGGTATCAATAAGAAAAAAATGACATGTTTGAGATGTGGTAATCATAAATATTAGCCTTAACTTTAAATTTCATCAGTTGATCAGTTAATGGTATTATTATTGAATAATCCATGTTTTCACAGAAAATAGAAAACGATATTTTCTATCTTAAGAGTTTAGAAAAACTAAATTATGGCTAAATCACTACCATTGCTTGCGTTGCGTGCTTTTGTTGAAGTTGGCCAAAGCAATAGCATCAAGGCCGCAGCACACGCTTTAAACGTCACTCCGGGCGCTATTAGCCAACGGATTCGGTTATTGGAAACACGGGTAGGTGCCGAGTTATTTACACGTGAAAAACATGGCATGCGCATGACAGAAGCGGGGGAAAAGGTTTACCCACAACTGCTTGATGCATTTCAACGTCTTGAAAAAGCCTATGATAAATTGGAAAGTTCGAAATCAAGGCCGACGTTAACAATAAATACTTCCCCCACATTTGCAGCTTCCTGGCTGGTTCCGCGCTTAGGCCACTTTACGGAGCAGTATCCGCAAATTGAGATAGAAATCCAAACCTCTTACTCTGTTGTTGATTTGAAACGGGATAGAGTTGATATAGCACTTCGTCACGGCCTTGGGAATTATCCAAAATTGTCTGTGACCCCGTTGATGTCCCCCGTTTTAATCCCAGTCGCCAGCCCAGAGTTAATTAAGGCCCACCAACCCGTAAATGAACCTATTGATTGCCTTAATTACCCATTATTGCAGGATGCCAGTCGTGCTGATTGGTATCTATGGTTAAGCGCACATGGTGCCTCTGTTGATGAACGGGCAGAACGCGGTTCATGTTTTGAAGATGATCTTTTACTCATCCGGGCCGCTAAATCAGGGCAGGGAATTGCTCTGGTGCCACAGGAATATGCTGAAGATGAAATTCGGGCAGGTCAGCTAGTGCAGGTTCTTGATAACCCTTGGCCTTCTAAATTCGCTTATTACGCAGTCACTTTGCCAGAAGCCACAACGCGTTTCGAAGTTAAGGCATTTATTGATTGGATAAAAGAAGAGGCAGAAACGGCATAGCAAAAGAGAACATAAAACCTGCCAGCATTTCTAAACTTGTCTACATCGCTATGGGTAAGGATACCCGTGACACAATGATTATCATCGCGTTTGATGAGAACGAATGAGCCAGCGAATATTTGCTGGCTACGAAGTCGATTAAATCAATAAAAATTATATTTCAATAACCACACCGCTTTCTTTGCCATAAATACTGCGGATATAGCCTTTGGCAACTTGCTCGCCAGTGCAGGTTTCTTGCCCCGGGAAAAATTTTGCGTAATGAGCAAAGGAACTCTCCAATAGCCGGGGGCTAACAACGTTGATTCGAATATTATTCAGTTCCGATGCTGCTGATCGTACAAATGCTTCAATAGCTGCATTCGCCACGGCGGTTTGTGAGCCATGAGGCGACAATATTTTGCCAACAATACCTGATGTTAATGTGATTGAGCCTCCCTGTTTGATGTATTTTAAAGATTGCAGGGCGACATTGATTTGCCCCAAAGCTTTATTATTGAGGCTTTCTTCGTAATCGCTTAATTTTTCAGGTAATGTCCAAGCAGTTTTGCCAAATGTACAGATGATGGCATCAAACATTTTATGGGCTGATAAAAAATCATTTAATTGTTGTTTATCAAATACATCTAATGCATTTTCTTTTGAGTGACGACTCGCAGCAATAATTTCTAATTTTGTCTGATTATCCGTTAATAAAACATGCTGTTTTTTGAGGTTATCAATGACGTTTTTTCCGATAGTTCCCGATGCACCAATGATTAATATCTTCATACTTATGATCCTATGCTGGAAAATTATTTATGACTATGCATTCTGCTTTACAGCGATATATCCAATAAGTTTCAAGTTGCAACGAATAAAGTTGCAACTTGAGAAACCGATAGGTATAGGTAAGATATCTTTTGGCATCTATTAAAGATAGGTTGAAAATGCTAAATGACAAAATCAGGTACACTCATACGGATAATGGCAGAGGTTATATGTATAAAGTCAACTAAACGGATCTTCATCTGAATATTGTTGATTGCCAATAGCAGACCAATCTCCAGAACCATCAACATCGAGAAAAATGTTATCATTTTTATGGGTGGACATAAGCCTATACTTCTTAGGAATTAGATTTTTATTTTTTGGATTGATTGTATTGTTAATTAGAATTGGCCCTGTAAACAGCATTGTATAAGTGATTTTTCGTTCTTCACGTTGATAGTCTGTTATTTTTTTTCCGTTTGAAAATTTTGTTTCATTAAATAACCCTGTTCGCCATAAAGGGTTTATAAAATTGCATTTTTCATCATGAATTATTTCTTTTTTCTCTTTCGTTTTTAAAATAAAATCAATCCGTTTATCTCTTAGACTAGCTTCATTGTGGCTTTTTATGTGTTTTACTCTTTCGAAGTAAGGGCTGTCACAAATTTGTTTGTAAAGATGATGCCTTTTGATTGTAATTGCCATTTCAATTATTAGGTTAAATATTTTTTTTGAATTTGGTAATGATGAAATAATAGCATTTCCGAATTCTTTACCAGAGTCTTCAAGACGCCAATTTCCTCCTGATACATCACCGATACCCATGTCAGTTTTAAGGGATAGGTAGCTAAATTTATCTTTTTTTGTTTTAATATTACTGAGTTCTACGTCAGCATCTAAATATATGCCGCCTTCCATGTATAGAATTGCAAGGCGCGCTATGTCACTGGCCGATGCATAATTGTGGCAGTTTCCATTTAAATGAATAGTATATATATGCCTTAAGTAAAGAATTAATTCTCTATAATCACCATAGAGGTTTTCATGGATATCTTCACATTCATCATTTCTGTCAAAAAAACTTAAACAATGAGGCTCTTCTTTTGGGACTGCACTTTGAAAATAGGCTTGTCTGGTCAGATAATCAAAAGCCGTGTCGATATTGTTATAGTTGAAATGAAAGGAGTTTCCTATTACATAGAAGTTACTCCCTTGATAATTAAATTTCATTTTATCTAACGTATTGGTAATTAATGATTTCACATTGCTGTTTCCCCAAATATTGACTTCAAAATTTGGGTTTTTATACTTAACCAACATCATTCTTTTTAATAGATTTTCTGGTATATTGCCACCTACCCAGAAGTAATGGATTTTTTTGGGGATTTCCATGTTTTTTCCTCTTTCGGTGTAATGTGAAATATAAATGGTGTGTTATTAATTAAGTTACCTTAAGGTTGATGGAAATATCAATTTTATGATAGATATAAGTTTGATAGATATAAACTGAATTTAGTTATTAGCGCCTGATGGGGTTTTCTGTTTTGGTATTTATGATCCAAAATAATGGGTAGATAATAAAAACAGATGAAATACCTTATGTGAAGAAGCTGTAATAGATGTAGCTAAAAATAACTTGGTTTTTAAATTAAATAATAATCAGGCGTTATGTTTTTTCAGCTTTTATATCACAATATTCCCATTCCATGATGCTGAAAAGGGTGATTCATCTCACATTATTTCAATATGATTTCTCACCGGGATTTTCGACTTGTTGATAACTTGGTGCTGAGATTTGTTTTTCGCTAATCTCTCAATTGACAACTTTCCCGCAAAATCCTCATTACGGTATCGGCTCCGCTGCGATTGGGATTGATGCGGATCATACGCTGTTCCAACGTCGGATCTGTTTGGCGGAAAGTCGCGGAAATACGGTAAAACAGCGGCGGGATTTCAAACTTTGACTCTGCACCCACCGGATAAGGCAACGCCCCGAAAGTATGTGCTGCTGCAAGTACCTTTTCTGCGATAGGGTCATGAAACTCCACTAATAATACTTTTGATTGGGCATTGGCGAGAAAGGCGTGTTTAATCTGAGGCAATTCCCCTTGATTCAACCGCATGACCAGCTCGTCATTCACTTCTGCCTGTACTGCGTGCATCACGGGGGCGAATACCATTCCACGCAAAGCTTCCATTGCCTGATAACCCTGTACCTGACAACCGCCGGAATACATGCTCCGGCGCAGGGCATCAATGGCAGTTTGTTTTCCTGTCACGAGGCCGATGCCTTGTGGCCCCAGTAACTTAAAACACGAAAATGTGGAAAGAGTGGCACCGTGCTGGCAGCCAATTTTCGCCACTTTCATGGCGGCGTAGTTGTCATCGACGAGTGACGGAATATGATGCTGATTCAATATGTCGATAACGCCTTGCAGTGAGTAGCTGTCAGACATTTTCTGGCGTGTATGCTGAACAAGGCAGGCGGCGGGTTGGTATTGGTGGATTGCGGCTGAAATGTGTTCCGCATGATTGAAATCCGCGCGGATGACGTGAAGCCCCATCTGCTCAATCGATGTTTGGGTTGTGGGATAAATGGGCGCATTATGCACAAGTAACGTCGAATTGGGGCTGACTAACGCCGCCAGCCCCGCGCGTAATGCGCCGGTTCCTGCTCCATTGACAAAGGCTGCACTCTCGGCACCAAAAAACTCCGCAATGACCGTTTCAATGCGCCGGGTCATCCGTGGTTGGTGAAGATCCGGGACTAAGCCCAGATCACCCTGCGAAAGAAAATCAGCCCCGGGAAAGTAACGACAGATAATGTCCACCAGCTTGAATTGTTGCTGCTGCGCTTGTGCCATCGTCATACTTTGCAATGGATAGGTTTTCATTGGTTATTTTTTTCCCGGAAAAACTTATTTTATTCCCAAAAGAAACAGCACGTTGGCAAGAATGCCCACGGCAATGGTTGCGATTGGGCCAATGGCCATTTCTACTAAAGGACGTTTAGATGTACGGTTAAGCAGGTAGATACCCGCAACAATCATAAAGCCCATGCCCGGCAAAATGGCGTTGGAGGCAATCATAGCACCAACCAGCAAGGCCACTTCGAGCATTTTGGTGATCGCGGTACGAATATGCCCGCTGCATGCTTTCACGCCGGGGTATTTATCCAGCCAAATTGCGATTTTCGCCAGCAACTGGATCTCGATGAACATCGTGATGCCGCCTGCGATAAAGGCAATCCAGGGATTGTTGGTTGCCAATCCTGCAACAAATACGAATTTCATGCCATTCGGGCTGTAAACGCCGGTGGCGATGGCCGTTGTTCCCACTAAAGGAATGAAGCCAATGGCACGGGCCAAGGCGACCAGCAAGGCATTGGTTTGCTCACCTTGTGCCATCAATTGCAGAGAAACCGGGCCCTCTGCCAGCAGGCTAAAAGACATGGTTGCCGCACTGGCAGTCAGACCGCCGCACAAGATCAGCAGCCATTTGTTTTTCTGGATGCGCTCGATACGGGTTGAAAACAGGCCGACCAAAACTTCGTTCGCCCCTTTTTGCTCTTTGGATTGGGCGGGGCGTTCACGCATGGCAAAGTAGAACATGGCAATCATTGACAGCAGCAGTGCCGCACCATTGGGATCAACGCTGACCGGTTTTTCAATCATGCCGCCAAAACTCAGCGGGCCAATGGCTTTGGTGCCCAGATAGCCCACCAATGCGGTGAACATCACCATAAGCCCTTTGCGATAGCCATATTGGTAGCCGACAACCATCGCCGGGAACAGGGCAAAACAGGCAACAATCGGATCTCCGACTTTCTTGAGATCATCAGTGAAATTCACGGGCAGCATCGCAAACAGTTCCACCACTGAGCGCAGGCCGGCCAATAAGGCGATGGCATACAGGGCACCGATGATGCCAGAAGCGATATATCCTCTCCGGCTGTTGGCACACCAGATGCCAATCATGTCGGTGCCGAGCAACAAACTATGTACCAGCACAATGGGAGCGGTGAGCGAGAAAGGAATGCCGAAACCCACCACCAAGCCAATGCTCAGGGCAAAGCTGGTTGCGGCCAGTGCCTTGCGGCTCATGCGCCCTTCAAGGTACTCCGGCAATAATGGACGCAGGCCGTCATGGAAAACGGCGATGCCACGGTTTGCCATCATCGCGGCAATGGCCCCGATTGCAGCCAGTAATCCTGCTTTGAAAGGGTCAACTTCTATCAATCTCATCAGGAATTCATGTAAGTGTTGCATGATGGTTCCCTCACTGTGAGATGGCGGTCTGTGAAATAATGGTATTGATGATCACCGGCAAAACCATATCAATATCTTGTCCGGTAAACCCAAATGCCTTTTTCCCTGCCTTGACATGGGCGATTATCTCATCATCAGACAATATTTTTCCCGGCATACTGATAGTGGCACATTGGTTCAGGCCGATAAGGGCGATTGCGATGGCCAGCGCTCCGCCGCCACCGGTATTGCAGGCACCAAGATAGTAATCTGCTTCGCCATTTTTAACGGCCATCGCCGCTTCAATGTCATTCATGATGGTAATTGAAGTCGCTTTGTCCCCCGCCAATCGACGAATACCTTCGGCTATTGCCCCTTTCTCTATTTGTCCACCAACGACAAATCTCATATTCATATCCCTCTCTTTGTATCTTCTATCGGATTGCTTTTTGAAAAAGCTATGTTTTTTTAACACTGAATTTTCAGTGCTGGTTTTTTTAAAGGCTGTGCTGGAAAAATCGTGCAGGATTATCACGTAACATCTGATCTATCTGCATTTGGGAAAACCCGGCTTCGAGTAACATAGGGACAAAGACGGTAAGCAGATAATCAAACCCATTCCCTCCGTTGCTTTTCAAATGGGAACGGCGAGTAATATCTTGGGAAAGCATAACCCGATCAAGCCGCCCATATTTGGCGATCTCTTGTAACATGGCGATGCGACCGCTATCTGGATAGTAATTATTTTTGCCGATTGTATCGAATTGCACCCATGCCCCTGCTTCCAGAATGGGTATGATGGTGTTCAGGTTATCTCGCAGATCGCAATGACCAATGGCGATATGCTCAGGAGAGACACCAAGATCTGTCAGCAGTGCCAGTTGTTCGCGCCCCATCGTGCTGAGCGTGGTATGGGTGGAAATGGGGCAGCCGGTCGTTTGGTGGGCCAATGCCGCCGCCGCAAAGACTTTTTGCTCATCTTCCGTGATTTGCCCAAGGCTGGAGCCAATCTCGGCTATTATTCCCGCTTTTAATGCCGTGCCATCAATGCCGATTTCAATTTCCGTGATCATGTCATCAGCGATCGCTTGCACGCTCAATTCTTTGAAATGGTCAGGGAAAAATGGCTGTTTGTAGTAGCCGGTTGAGGCAATAATATTGATGCGGGTATCACGCATTAAATCCAGCAAAAAAGCCGCATTGCGCCCCATGTAACGGTTAGTCATCTCCACTATGTTCCTTACCCCAAGGGCATGGAGCTGGAGAAGTTCATCAACTATCAGGTCATATTGATCCAACCGGCAATCCAGACTGTCTTTTGCGCCGGAAAGGTCGATATGCAAATGTTCGTGTACATAGGTATACCCTGATGCGTCAAAACCACGATTTTCTGATGAAGATTGCAGTGTATCCCCCCAATGTTCAACTTGATATCTTTGATATCCCGCTGCCCGAGTGAGTCTTCAACTGCATCAATGATGGATGAGGAATACGAAGCGGAATGTATGGGCGTATCCCCAGTTTGCTTTTAGTTTCCCATAATGGCCTTTATAAATGATGATGTTATCAATGGCTATTCCACAAAATAGCCATTTCATCGATTTATCGTGCACAAATATTCATAAAGTCATCGCGCAGGATCATGAGGGAAATCTACTATAGCGAAAATAACATTATTTGATGGCAGAGTAATACTATATGTAATACCGATAATTTTATATCTATAACGTAATACCCATATCGGGGGAGTTACTGGGTATAGCCGTTATTCTTCCAATTTCCCTGACTGTCATAGATGCCTTCAAGTTTGGGAGAGCCCGATTGAATGCCTGAGACCAGGGCCACATCACTGCGGGTCACGAAAACCTGAGAGCGGAAACACATAATTACCGGGCTGCCGATTGGATGTGTACCTGCAATGGGGAGATGGTAGTCAATGCAAGGATCGCCCAAACGCAGTATGCGCGTGGTTTTGGGTGGAGCGGTTTTAGGTGGGACAGTTTTGGGGAAAGGATGCAGGGGGGATATTTCTGGTGAGACGTTCTCAGAAAAAACCAGCGCATGTTTCATGTGTCCACGTTTGTAGTAACCGCCACCATAGCAATAACTATTGCCATCATGATGATGTGAAACTTCGGTGACATAAGCCATTGCGATATGTTCTGGCTCTTGGCCTGTGATATTTGCAGGGATTGTCCCGGTTAAAGCATGGCCTGGCTCAAGGTGGGTAGCTCCATATTTGGCCAGCAGCGGGATAGTATTGCAGCTTGACGCAGAAGGGGCATTAATCTGCGAAAGTTTCACGCCGAGTTGTTCAAGCCGGTTTCGCGCGCGAATGAGGGTCAGCAGATTGGCTGTGGGTAAGGTGGTTTGATAGCGTGAATCCCACGACAGGCAAGGAAAGTGGGTCAGGCCACTTAATTTCACTCCCGGCATCTGTTTTACGGCATCGACAACAGATTCAAGCTCATCAAAGGTAATGCCTGCTTCCTGACAGGGGAAGACAATATCTCGTTTATCAAAAACTTTAAGCATGATGGGTTGAACGCGTCCCAGCTTCTCAGCCGTATCCGAAATCGTTTGCGCCTTTTCACGTGAAAAAACTGTAATGATGTCTGGATTGCGCTTAAGCAGAGTTTCTATTAAATGCGTCGGCGTCTGTACCAGATGGCCGATATGACATAGCGGTATATCGTGCTGGCTCAGGCTATAGGCTTCCTTGAAATCGACAGCGACAACGCCGCGGTAGCCCAACTCAATCAGTTTCTTGGTCAACCAAGGGTTGCGCCCGAACTGCTTGGTCATCAAATAGAGTTCAATATCGTGTTGATTGGCGGTTTTCAGCAGTTTCCGGCCGTTATTTAAAACCTGATCAACATCGATAATGTAGGTATCTGGCAATATTGTGCCTTGTTGCCAAAGTCTTCTTGCAACTTCAATCAATTTGGGGTTTTGTTTTTTCAAGGCATTAATAAACATAGGTTTCTCTTCATGTCTGCAAAGCAGCAAGGCTGTGTGAAAACAGAAACTGTTTACGAAACAAAAATCTTCATTTTTTTGAATATTTATAATGTAATCAAAAGCTAACTGCTTTCGAAAGAAAGCATTAAACCATATAAATTTACTAACAGGTAGCCTTCTTCATTAGGATGTAATGTCTCGGTGAATTTTTTTATGAGGGAGCGGTGGATGGTGATGAGTTGATTGTAATGTTCAGAAAGCTCTATTTTTTCCAGTATTGTCCTATCCAGCGGGGAAACTGTTTCTCCACGGCGTGACCGCATGAAAGCGCTTGCCATATGGGTTAGAGCCATTTCACCTTGTGGATGGCGGACAGGAATGAACCAGACGTCTTCCAGCTCATGCATAACATCCAGCATGCTGTCGTAGATATCTCGTTCGATGACGCCACCTTGCAGCAGGATAGTTAAGCGTTGTTCTATCATTGCTTTTTGTTACACGTCTTTATTAATAAAGTGGTTGTTTGAGTTTTTCGAATATCAGTAAACGGGTGTGATGATACCTGCTACAACGTCTTGTTGATGGCTCAGCAGTTCATCCCGGTCAACCATGGTATGCAGGAGTTGCTGGATGGGAATATTATCTTTGCGGGCAAGGATAACGGCTTCAGAGGCTTTGACAAAGCTGTCGCCATCACCAGGGATCAACGTCATCAACCCCTGTGAGAGCAGCTCATGGCCTTGCCCCACGTTCCAGATAGCCGCATCGATGTGGCCTTTTATTATTTGATTCAGACATTCATGATAGGAAACTTCGACCAATTCAATCTCTTTGCCTTCAAAGTACTGATTTGTCATTATTTTTTGGTCTGCCGAGGTGCTGTCTAGCCCTACGCGGCGAATCGATTCCATTTCGCCTTGACGAAAGATCAATCTATGCCTGTCTGTATAACTTTGTGTCCCTAGTGAAAGCGCAATATATAAATCTTTATTTTCAGGATGTTGTTCTGCGGCAAGCCTTGATGTTACTGCTAAGTCGTATACACCATTTAGCAGGCATTCAATGCGGATATCTGAGCCACGCATATGTGCAAAGTAAAACGGTATCCCTGCACATAAGGCTTTCAAACCACTTGCCAATCCTTCATAGGCGCGGGTGTAAGGAAGCGGCATCGCACAGACCACATTGCCGATATCGGCATACTCCAAGAGCAATTTATGGTTAATTTGTGCAAGAAAACTACCATTACGACCACGACGCTTAATTCCAACTGCTTGTGTTTGTTCAAGGGATTTTAATGCCGCTTGCATTAAACCTACGGACAAACCACATTCTTTGGCTAACAATTCTATAGTTTTTAGTCGGTTGCCACATTGTTCTGAGAGGAGGTAACGAGCAAGAAATGCTTGTGCAATTCCCTCTTTTTTAATGAATGTTTGACTCATCATTGCAAGTTGCTATCCATTCTTGTTTATCTTCATAAATTTGAACATAAATCGCAATAAGCGAATTAAAGAAACTGGATTAATATCACAATTGCCAAAAAAATGAAAATTTAAAAAATAACAAAGTCCAATATTATCAATCTTTTGAAGATATATTTTTATTTCGCTTTGAAGATATAAAAAATCATTAATTTGGAAGAAAATAGGGATGGCAGGAGATTAACTGCATCTGAACGCTATATTTTTCTATCTAGTTAGTGATTTTTGCTGCGCTATTTATCACGTTATAGAATAATTAGGATAACATTTTGCAGCTAATTCTTGCGTTAATCAACAAAATATCTCACTGTTGTAATTTATTTAAATGTATCGAAAATTTAATTTAACTGTTTTGAATATTATTCTTTACATGTGTATACCCAATAATAAATTTGGCTTATTTTAAGCCTATACTTTAAATTTATATTTCGGACTGTTATAAAAAATAGAAAAGGTTGCCGCCCATGAAAATTACAGCTAATCATATTTCGATTGAAATTGAAGACAGCGGTGGAGAAACACGCCCGGTTGTTTTGCTTATTATGGGGTTGGGTATGCAGCTTATTGACTGGCCGGATGAAGTTGTCAGCCAATTGATTGACGCTGGATTCCGGGTGGTCCGTTATGATAATCGTGATGCAGGGCTGAGCCAGCGCTTTGAGCATGTCCGGCGAGGCGCCCTTCTTTGGCAAAAACTTCGCTTTCGTTTCGGGCTGCCTGTACGCCCATTTTATAGTCTGCAAGATATGGCGGATGACGCCTTGGGGGTGCTTGATGCGTTGAATATTCCGAGAGCCCATATTATTGGCGCATCGATGGGAGGAATGATCGCCCAGAGACTGGCTGCCATTTATCCTGAACGCGTGATGAGTTTAGTCAGTATCATGAGTTCCAGCGGTGCTCGCCACCTTCCTGCGCCCAAGCCAGAAACGATGGCTGCATTGCTGTCTAAACCTGCCGGCACCAGTGAAGATCAGTTAGTTGATCATCAGCTTAAAGTCACCCAAGCTGTGCTTTCACCTGCTGAATCTTTTGACAAAGATAAGCTGGTTCAGCATATCAGGCTAGCTTTACGCCGCGGCGGATATTATCCCAATGGTTCAGCTCGGCAGATACTGGCGATAATGGCTGATTCCGGCAGAGCAGAACTTTTGGCCCAAATTCGCTGCCCAACCTTGGTTGTGCACGGCGAGGACGACCCTTTAATTCCAATGGCCTGTGGAGAAGATACGGCCAAGCGCATTGCCGGAGCCGAATTTCTGCCGATACCAGAAATGGGCCATAGCTTCCCGCTTTCATTTATGCAGACTCTGGCCGGAAAAATAATTCCATTTTTGCATGGAATAAAATAATAATGCCTAATCGTGCAGTTTTTTAGTCATTATATGTAATGTGCTCTGCTGTTTTGGGCTGGTAAATACAATATCTTTTTGCTTTTGCATTCCTTTGTTGGCATAAAACTTAATGGCGTTCTTGTTATTTTCCAGCACTTCCAACCAAAGCCACTTTTGTTCCCATTCCCGACCGAGTTTTACTACATGATCAAATAATTGTTCTCCATATTTTTTTCCTGTCAGGTGTGGAATTAAATAAAGTTTATGTAGATAAAGGCCAGTGATATTTTCATCTGGAATGGTTTTATTGATAATAATTTTACTGAAACCGATGACTTTGGCATTTACATCAGCGGTTTCGGCAAGAAACCATTTATGTTCGGAAGTGTGCAGTGATGTGGATATTGTTTCTAATGAGCACTCTTCCGTAAGATATTTTTCCAACTCATCTTTATCAAGCCACAAATTCGAAAAATGAAAGCGGTAGCTTGTTTCAAACAATTGAGATAATAGTGCCGCGTCTTTTGATGTTGCTTCTCTAATTTTCAGCATCGAATTTTCCGAAATTATTTTGTAATGTCAGGATTCAGCCGATGAGCCCATTATTTGATATTTCGTTGATGAGCTGTTCTCCTGTCAACCATTCTCCATAACCTGCGGCAGTATGAATATGGCCTGCCCTGTGTAAAACAATTAAATCAGATCCCCAGCAATCGGCTAATGCACGGGCTTTTTCCAACGATAAAAATTCATCGTTATCACTGCATACCAGAGTAGATACAAAAGGCAAAGGCGACATTGCCAGAGGCCGTTGAATCTGAATTTCCAATGGTGCATTGGGGCTATCGGCATCTGCGGGAGCCACAAGCAATGCGCCTTTTACCCTGTCGCATGTTCTTTCTGCTGCCCATTGGGTGATGGTAACCGCGCCACAACTGTGGCCAATAAGAAAGAGTTCTCCGGAGGTTTTTTCGATTGTTTCATCAAGCCGGTTTAGCCATTGTTCCCGAATAGGGGAATTCCAGTCGCTTTGCTGTACTCTGACAATATTTGAGTATTTTCTTTCTAAATGGGATTGCCAGTGATCTGGCCCGGAATTGGTATATCCCGGAACGATTAAGAACGTTTTTTTTGCCATCATTTATTCCAGAAGGTTTTTCCAAAATACTATCATGGCGATAAAAATTTGCATGCTGAATAGCGTGCTTAATTCAGTAGAAAATAGGGAAGGGAAACTGAATATCAGAAAGTGCTATTTCGAAAATTTATGTGCTTTGTGTGGAATATTGATGAGCGGTAAGGGGCAGGGGAATTTAAAATGGCGATAATTTATTATCGCCATTCATTTTAATTACGCAAAATCAGCCTTGTAATTAAGCCTACTTGGCGTTCTGGGCCAGCCAGTCAGCAACACGCTGTTTTTGCTCATCGGTGAGCCACATACCCAGTTTAGTACGACGCCAGATAGCATCATCCAACTGTGTAACCCACTCGTGTTCGACCAAATAGCGCAATTCAGCTTCATACAGGCCATGACCAAAGCATTCGCCGAGATCAGCCAAAGCGTCTGAACCTTTCAGGATAATTTGGCTGTTGCTGCCGTAAGTACGGGCATAGCGCAGGGCCACGCCTTCTGGCAACCAGTTGTGGCGTTGACGCAGCAGGCGGGCATAGCCATCACGGTCACAGCCTTCCAGCTCACCGCCCGGCAATCTGCCATTTTTAGTCCATGCCTTGCCAGCATTTGGATAGTACGCCACCAGTTTCTCCAGCGCATGTTCTGACAATTTACGATAGGTTGTCAGCTTACCGCCGAATACGGACAGCAATGGTGTCTTGCCTTGATCATCCTGTACATCCAGCGTGTAATCACGTGTGATGGCTTGTGGTGAGTCTGATTCATCGTCACACAGCGGACGAACACCAGAGTACGTCCAAACAATGTCACTGCGTTCAAGTTGTTTCTTGAAGTGGTCGTTGTAGACTTTCAGCAGATAATCGATTTCATTATCGTCAATTTTGACTTCTTTCGGATCGCCTTTGTATTCAACATCGGTTGTGCCGATGATGGAGAAATCATCATTCCATGGAATGACAAACACGATGCGGTTATCTTCGTTTTGCAGAATATAGGACTGCGGTTCATCGTGGACGCGAGGGACTACGATGTGGCTGCCCTTGATCAAACGGATGCCATAAGGTGATTTCAGTTGCAGCCCATTGTCGAAGAAGTTTTTTACCCACGGGCCAGTTGCATTCACCAAGCCTTTGGCGCGCCATGTGTGGGTTTCGCCGGTTTTAAGATCTTGTGCTTCAACTACCCAAAGATCATTTTCACGATATGCACGAGTCACTTGAGTGCGGGTACGAACCTCTCCGCCGTGTTTCTGTACTTCTTGCGCGTTTAGTACAACTAAACGAGCATCATCAACCCAACAGTCGGAATATTCAAAACCACGGGTGATGGACGGCTTCAATACTGAGTTTGCACCGAATTTCAGCCCCTTACTGCTCGGCAAGCTAACACGTTTGCCCAAATTATCATACAGGAACAGGCCAATGCGGATCATCCAGGCTGGGCGCAGGTGTGGTTGGTGTGGCAGGCGAAAACGCATTGGGAATGCAATATGCGGAGCCAGTTTAAGCAAGACTTCACGCTCTGCCAGTGCTTCACTGACCAGACGGAATTCATAGTGCTCAAGATAACGCAAGCCGCCGTGGATCAGCTTAGAGCTGGCAGACGAAGTCGCGCTGGCCAAGTCTTGACCTTCCAACAGCAGGACAGAAAGTCCCCGGCCAGCAGCATCTGCCGCAATACCAGCGCCGTTAATTCCGCCGCCGATTACAATCAAGTCTTTGGTTTCCATTGCATACCCTCTGAAATGTTCGAAACAGTTCTTTAATGTTCGTTTTCGCTCAGGGATTGTAATCAAAAATTCATCAATCGCCAACTATTAACTCAGAAAAAACATCTTCACGTGATACAGATAACAAGTCATTATCATATCTATAAGATTAATCAGGATTTTGTGGGATACAAATTTAGGCTGAAGTTTGGGAGAAGTCTTGGGTGACTGTTCCGGTAAAATATTGGATGGACTATACAGAGGAGAACCCCACCAACTTATCAATATCAGGTGGGGAACGCCTGAGAATAAGGGGGAAGCTAGCAAAGCTCCAGCTTGACGCTGTATTGATCGATGATTTTCTGGATATTGAGAGGCGGTGCTTTATTGGTGAACAAATAATCAATCAGGTTCATGTTGCCTAGGTTAACCATCGCACTGCGGCCAAATTTCGAATGATCAGCAACCAGCATGACACAACGGGAGTTTTCGATAATGGCTCGTTTGGTACGAACTTCGTGGTAATCAAATTCCAGCAGGGAACCATCGTTATCAATGCCGCTGATCCCAAGAATCCCGAAATCAAGGCGGAATTGAGAGATGAAATCCAGTGTTGCTTCACCAATGATGCCGCCATCACGGGAGCGAACTTCACCGCCCGCCAAGATCAGACGGAAATCTTCTTTGCCCATAAAAAGGGTTGCCACATTGAGATTGTTGGTGACAATCCGTAAATCCCGGTGATTGAGCAGTGCATGTGCCACTGCTTCCGGCGTTGTTCCAATATCAATAAACAGCGTCGCGCCGTTTGGGATTTGAGTGGCAACTTGCACTGCAATGCGGGCTTTTTCATCTGACCACATGATTTTGCGGTCATGATAAGCAGCATTCACTGAGCTGGAGGGTAAGGTGGCTCCGCCGTGATGACGGTGGATTTTATTTTTATCTGCCAGATCATTCAAATCACGGCGAATAGTTTGAGGGCTGACCTCAAAATGCTCAACCAGCTCTTCAGTGCTGACATAACCTTGAAGGCGTACCAACTCGACTATCGCATCATGTCGCTGAGTTTGCTTCACAAAATTCCCCTAATATTTGCATATATCCACTTTGCTTCATTTCGCCCTGATTTGTTTCAGGCCATAACAAGACATTCATGGATATAAATGGATTATAGTTGACCCAAGTGACTTGGAATATTATTGATTTTTTTGTCTGCGTAAATTATCCCATAGGCCCATTAATAACCCGATAATTAATCCTGAAACATGAGCGGCATTTGCGATGCTCAATGAAAATACATCGAAATAACCAACCAATAACCAGATGACTGAGACAATAATTAGCCCTCTGGGAAGATGAACGCCTCGATTGGGTGAAATTTCACCGGTCAACCAAACATATCCTATCAGCGCATAGACTACACCAGAGAGCCCACCGAACTGGGATCCGCTAAACAATGATTGTGCCCATCCACTGAAAAATGCAGATACTATTGTGATTTCAAAGAGTTTTCCTGCTCCAATCCGGCGCTCTACCTGAGTGCCCAGATACCACCACAATGCGAGATTGAAGAGAATGTGCATCAACGAGAAATGCAATAAAGCATGAGTCACCCAACGCCATAACTCGAAATACTGCTCACTGTGAGGCCATGCCAGCCAATTCATGACTTCGGGTATTCCCGCAATCTGTATCCAAACAAACACAAGTATGCAGAGTACGGTTATGGCAATAGTGAATGGGCCAGATCGACTTTTGAGTGTTTCCCAATTTAGATTGTTGCGATACTTAAAAGAGTTGTTGAATTTCCCGGTTTTCCAACTGGCTGCCTGATAGCGTTCATTAAGGGGATCACGGGAAAAATGATGAAGTTCTTCTTCAACCAGGTTTAGATGGCTGGCATTTTCCAGCCATAATTCAACCAGTAATGGTTCACTGGTGGGGCGCATGATCAAATGAATGTCCTGTGTCGCCATATAGTCAATAAAGGCTTGAGCCAGCCGAGGATTGGATATTGAAGTTACATGGATCATTGCTCGTCTTATGCCTTATGTTGAAGTTAATCGCACAGGGTTAATTGTGTTGAAACTTGCTAACTTGAAGCCATCTGTTTTAAACCAGCACGTTAAATATTTCACTAAGAATTAACATAATTGGTTAATTATTAACATAATGAACCAATTATTAACGTCATGAAATGGTGTTAACGTTATGACACGGTATCAACGGCATGAGGATAGTTCCTTTGCCAGGCTTCAAAACCACCATTGACGCTGTAAACTGTTTCGAAACCAGTATTGATAAGGTATTGTGCGGCTCCTTGGCTGCTGTGGCCGTGGTAACACATCACCATGACGGGGGTATCAAAATCCGTTTCTTGCAAGAAATTATTGATTGTTTCATTCGTCAGGTGAAATGCGCCTGTTGCATGACCGGCCCGGAAACTTTGTGGGTCACGGATATCAACCATGGCTGCGGTTTTATTTAGCCAAAACTGATAAGCTTGCTCTGGGTCTATTGTTTGAAAATGATCCATAAATACTCAATTATGTGGTTTCTAAAATTTTCGCTTCCAATATATTCATTTCTTAATAGTTATCTGGTATGACCTGAACACCTTCCCAATATTTGGATTGGCAAGGCGTGGAAATACAGATAGAAAGATCAGAGACAGAAAGCGGTTATATCCTTCGCCTTTCAAGTTGTTGCTTTGCTGGTGGCACTCGTTCATTCCAGCCACATAGTTATCTATGTGGCTGGGGATTATTGAGAGGTTCTTGCTTCCCGACCTCTGACCATGTCCTTGTCGCTGCACCGAAACTTGAAATCCATTGCGGATATAAAATGATAAAAATATCAGTAATACGAATGTTCACCGCGCTGGTGTTCAGTCAAGTCTCTCACCCCTTTCAATTCAGGGAACATTTGCAGTAGCTGTTTCTCAATCCCTTCTTTCAGAGTGACATCGACCATTGAACAGCCATTGCATCCGCCACCGAATTGCAAAATGGCATAGCCTTCATCGGTGATTTCCATCAGGCTGACACGGCCACCATGCCCTGCAAGCTGAGGATTGATCTGCGATTGTAGGACGTATTCAACGCGTTCAATCAGTGGAGCATCGTCAGCTACTTTACGCATTTTGGCGTTCGGGGCTTTCAGGGTCAGTTGGGAGCCAAGTTGGTCGGTGACAAAGTCAATGACAGCTTCTGCCAGAAAAGGTGCACTGATTTCATCAACGTAGGCAGACAACTGCTCAAACTTCAATTCGGTATCAGTAGCTTCAACAGCATCCGGTGGGCAATAGGAAACGCCACATTCTGCGGTCGGTGTTCCTGGATTAATGACAAAAACGCGGATCTGTGTGCCCGGTTCTTGATTTGCCAGTAGCTTGGCAAAGTGCGCTTGCGCTGCTTCAGTAATATTAATCATGTCATTTGCTCAATAGTTGACTGTTCTAGTTGGTTATAATACGCCCATTTATAAAGGAACTACAAGGTTCGGCATATTGCCCAAGCCTGTACAGAGCGGGCACCAGCACGAATTAATAATTGTGATGCTTCATGCAGTGTGGTGCCTGTGGTGATCACATCGTCGAAAATCGCGACGTGCTGATTGGCAAAATCACCTTGCAATTTAAAAGCATACTTAAGATTGTTTTTCCTTTGGGCGGCAGATAGGCTCCGTTGTGTGAGTGTAGCACGTGAGCGTTGCAAAATATTGGGGTGATATGGGCATTGCAGCCAACGCGACAGGGAATGGGCCATTAGCTCAATTTGGTCGAATCCCCGTCGCCAGCGTTTTTTTCTGTGCAGGGGAATGGACACAATACATTCCGGTTTGGGCCAGCGACCTTCCCGATATCCCTGCAACCAATGCAGCAGGAATTGCCGGGCCAGTATTGGTGCGAGTTGCGGTGTGTTGTGATCTTTGTAGCGCTGGATAAGCTGGCTTAATGGCGGAGTGTAATCCGTAATGGCAATCAAGTGTTGCCACGAAGGAGGATGCTTCAGACAGCGGCCACAGGCAATATCGCTGGTTTCGGAAGGCAGCGCGCAACGGGGGCAGACAGCTTGCAGCCGTTTCAGTTGCCGGTGGCAAGTGCTGCATATTCCATGATAGGCACAATACAAATTTTGATGGCATAGCCAACAGTATCCAACCATTGCTAGCATAGTCCCTTCCTTGGTGAGAAATAAGGTGAGAATAACAATGAATCAATTGTTTTGGCAGACAATCGGTGATGCACCTCGCGATCTTGTGATGCTGCACGGCTGGGGATTGAATGCAGAAGTCTGGCGTTCAGTGGAAACGCGATTGGCTCCGCATTTTCGTTTACATCTGGTGGATTTGCCCGGATATGGGCGCAGTCAGCCGCACTCTGCCATGTCATTGGTGGAAATGGCGGAGGCGGTGTGGCAGCAGGCGCCGGAAAAGGCTTTGTGGCTCGGGTGGTCTTTGGGGGGATTGGTTGCCAGCCGGATTGCGCTGGATCACCCAGAACAGGTTTCAGGTTTGATCACGGTCGCATCTTCACCGAAATTCAGTGCCGGCAGCGATTGGCCGGGCATTAAGCCTGAAGTTCTGAGTGCATTTGAGCAACAACTGAGTACTGATTTTCAGAAGACCGTCGAACGTTTTCTGGCATTGCAGACATTGGGAACAGAGAGCGCCCGTCAGGATGCCCGTTTGCTGAAGTCAGTAATATTGGATCAGGCAATGCCGACGGTTGAGGTTTTGAATGCGGGCTTAGAAATATTGCGCACTGATGATTTAAGAGAGGAGCTCCGCCAGCTTCGATTACCTTTCTTACGCCTTTATGGTTATCTCGATGGCCTTGTACCGCGCAAGGTAGCGGAGCAATTGGATCAAGAGTGGACACATAGCCATTCCGTTATGATGCGCCATGCGGCCCATGCGCCTTTTCTTTCCCATCCGGATGAGTTCGCTGAAGCGTTAATAAATTTCACGACTAATCTCGGATAAAAGTTATTTACACCTAAAAATTACCCATAATATTAAAAATTATGGGTATCCCCTTCGTCTTTCAAGCTGCTTCGCTGTTGGCTGCACTCATTCACTCCGGGCACCGTTTTTATAAACAGCTTTTATAAGCATACGGTTAGCTATGCTCGGGGATTATTGATAGGCTCCTCTTGTGAATTTGTCATTCCCTTGCCGCTGCGATGCAACTCATTAATGGGTTTATTCTATAGGATAAATTTCAGTGACAATTTCCGGTGTATTGACGATGGTATCGAGAACAGGGCAATTACTCTCAACAAAGCCAATAAAATCGCGAATTTCCTGCTCGGTATTATCTGCCTTGATATAAAACTTGGAGGTGATTTTGGAAAATCCCATTTTGGCGTCTTTATTTCTGCCGGTGAAACCATCGGTATCCAACTCGCCTTCCATTTTGACCTGAATATCGATTAAATTGATCTTATGCTTGCGGGCATAACTCTTTGCCACAATGCACTGGCAGGCGCCGAAAGCCGAAAGCAAGGCTTCCACAGGGTTCATGGCCTCATCAGTTCCCCCCAGATTTTTAGGCTCGTCAATGTGGAAGCTAAAATCCCGGGATGAACATTTCATTTTGAGACGACCAACTGATTCAACTGTTGCAGTAAATAACTCTTTAGGCATGTAATTATCCTCTGGTCATTAATATCGAAAAACTGCATGTAAGATAATAAGAAAATGTCTTTTACTTTTCAATGACACCAAAATAAATGAATTTATTCTTCATCAACGTCATTTATTGTTTAATATTGAGTGAGATGCTTTTTTATCCCACGTTTTTCATTGGTTGATTCAAGTGAAAAATGGGCCTTTCATTGTTAATAAGATATTTTATATGGAAATTAAAATAAAAAAAGAATATATAATATTTATCGCTTGCATCACGGTTTTTTTATCGCAATTAGGTAGTTCAATGTATTTACCTGCATTGCCGTTGATTGCAGAAAAATTATCGGCCCGGCAACAAGATATTGCCTTATCTTTCCCCGCCTTTTTAATTGGCATGGCGGTATTGGTGCTTATTTGGGGAGGGTTAAGCGAAAAATATGGCCGAAAAAAGGTGCTCTCAATGGCTATCCTCTTTTATTCCTTGTGTAGTCTTGCCATAGCGGTGGTCAGTAATACAGAGGTGTTCATCTTTCTCCGTTTTTTGCAGGGGGTGGGGGCAGGAGGAATGTCCGTGCTTTCCCGCATCTTAATCAAAGATTATTTTAGTGGTGATCGGTTAGCGAAAAGCCTTTCTTGGCTCTCGCTTTCATTTGTGGTTTCGGTGGGAATCGGGCAATTTTTAGGTGCCTTGGTGACAAAATTCTTGGGCTGGCAGGTCATCTTTTTCAGTCTGGCTATCACAACACTGGCATTGTTTGCGTCATTCCTCCTGATAAAATTTCCGGTCATGCAACTGACTCCCTCCTCCCTTTCTTTTAAACAAACTTACGTTGCCATTTTGCGCCATAAGCCATTTCTTCTGCCTGCTTTAGCGGGGGCATTGGGATATGGGATAGTCGTTACATTTAACACTAATGCGCCGTTTATCTTCCAAACCCACCTGCAATGGAACGCATATGAATATGGTTTGCTGGGGTGGCCTATCAGCATGACCTATTTTTTGGGCGCATTTATCGTTAACCGTTATGTTGTCAGGAAAGGCCGTGAATTGATCATCCTGATGGGATTGGGAATATTGCTGTTTGGTTGTTCGATGATGTTATTGGGCGGGGTTTTCTATCTGGCCTTGCTTTTCTGGCTGCCATACTGCGTTGCACTTATCGGGCAGGCGATTATTTATCCTATCAGTATGTCGATGTCTATTGAAAAATCCCCCATCGGAGGGGGTTACGCGGTGGCTTTGTGTGGTTTTCTTCACCAAGTCATGGCGGCTGTGATTGGTATTGCTGCAAGTATGTTGCCAAGCCAATATCCCTGGATAACGACGCTCTTAATTCTCTGCCTTGCGTTGGGCGTAATGCTTTGTGTGCTGTATTCTCTGCGTCAGCCCATCAGGCATTGAGTAAACGTGAAATCCAAATTTTTTATGATCTTGGAAAGATAGGATCTTGGGAAAAGATTCGAACAGATTAAAAATAGTTGAGAGCCTGCTTTAATCACATTCCATAAAGCAGGCAATACCTCAATTTTTGGCTGCCAATTGGTACGCTTTAGTGTCGCATTTCTGCGTTTCCGGGCATTGCTTGCAACCCCCGCTGAGGCAGGAGGAAGCATCCACTTCCTCCAGTTTGCCCATCATGACAAGCTGCTTGAGCATGGCCTCCACCATAGGCAGCGGTGATGAAAACTGATGGCTCAGTGATCTCGCATCCGTGCGCCCATTGAGGGCGACGGCATCTCTGATTTCCAGCAAGCTAATCATGTATGGCTCCTGCGACTAGTGACAACTGTTATCTGAGCAGGCGCAGTCACGCTCAGCCGTATTGTTGAACGCGACTGTGACTCTGCTACGTGCGCGGCGTAAACCAATAAATATCAGAATGTTAACCACCACTACCGCCAAGATAGTGATCAAACTTTTTTCTGGATGGGCAGAAAACATGGTTATCTGGTAAAACAGCGCTGCCAGCGAATAAGCGACGTTCAAGCCCCACAAAATGGAGAAAGTCATCCAGCCACGGCTGGTTTCTCGGGCGATGGCACCCATGACAGAGACACAGGGAACGTACAGCAATACAAAGATCAGATAACTGTAAGCAGAAATGGCAGAGCCGAATTTGGCGCTCATGGTTCCCATGGTGCCGCGATCCATATTCCCATCACCTTTGCTGGCCTCAATCGGGTTGGAAAGTGCACTCAAAGTAAAAGTTTCTTTCAGGCTATCCCAGGTTTCTTCAACTGAATCTTTCAACTGGCCCAACAAATTGAATTCATCTGGGTTAAATGGCTGTTTAGTGATGTTTTCTGCGGTATACAGGGTGTTCAGGGTACCAACAACAACCTCTTTTGCCATTGCACCAGTCACCAGACCGACAGTCGCTTGCCAGTTATCGGGATGGACACCAATGGGTTGCAGTATGGGAGTAATGACTTTACTGGCGGAAGCCAGCGCGGATTCATTGATGTTGTCCACGGTTTTCCCCGAAAAGGAGAAACTATTCAGGGCACCAATGAACATACTGGCGGCGACGATAACTTTCCCCGCACGTATCACGAACCCTTTCAGCCGTTGCCATGTCTGGAGTATCAGAGTTTTGGCGTGGGGAACGTGATAGACCGGCAATTCCATGACAAATGGGGATGCTTCCCCACGCATCAGCGTGTATTTCAGGAGCAGGCCAGTGAGAATAGCCACGACAATCCCCAAGATGTAGAGGGAGAAAACGAGGCTTGCGCCGCTTTTGCCAAAGAAAGCCGCAGCGAAGACGGCGAATATTGCCAGCCTTGCCCCACAAGACATAAACGGCGCCATCATAATAGTAATCAGGCGTTCACGGGGCGCATCCAGTGTCCTGGCACCCATCACAGCGGGTACGTTACAGCCAAAACCGACAATCAGGGGAACGAAAGATTTGCCCGGCAGCCCTATGGCCTGCATCAGCTTGTCCATGACAAATGCAGCCCGTGCCATGTAGCCTGAATCCTCAAGGAAGGAGAGGAACAGGTACATCATGCCGATTTGCGGAACCAGTGGCAGCATGGTATTGATTCCCCCACCGATGCCTTGGGCAAGGAAAACCGTCAGCCAATTGGGGAAATGGAGTGTATAGCCCAGCCACTGCATTCCATCAATGAAAATGGCAGAGGAAGCACCATCGAAAATAGGCTGTAGCGCTCCGCCAATATTGATAGCCAGTACAAACATCAGGTACATGACAAACAGGAAAATCGGGATGCCCAGCCAGCGGTTCAGGATAACGCTGTCCAGTGCTTGGGTCAGTTTGTTTGGCGTTGCTGCTTGGATATCAATGACCACCTGACAAATGTTATTAATGGCTTGATAGCGGGCGCTGGCAATAATCAGGTCGGGTTCTGCAATTTGCTGTTGTTGCAGTCGGGCCTTGCTTTCGTCCAGTTGTGCCTGAGTCAGCCCGGAAATTTCACGGCTGTAAATATCGCCTTCCAGCGTTTGCAGTGTCAGCCAGCGACGCTGCGGTAAAGGGAATTTATCTGTGATCTGACTGGAAAGGCGGTTCACTTCCTGCAATAACGCATCAGGATAGGCTACCTGTGTTGGTGTTGGTTCTTGGGCTGGTTTCTGCGGGTAGTTATCGATGACGTTTTTCAGGGCATCGATTCCCGTCGCTCGGGTGGAAACCAGCGGGATAACCGGGCAACCAAGGCGCTTCTCCAGCGCGGCAACATCAATGTTGATATTCTGGCTTTGGGCGATATCCAGCATGTTCAGCGCAATAATGCAGGGTATTCCCAACTCAATGAGTTGCAACGAAAGGTAAAGATTGCGTTCCAGATTCGAAGCATCAACGACATTGATCAACATATCGGCTTCACCACTGAGAATGTAGTGGCAGGCAATTTGCTCATCAATGGAGGTTTGCTCTGAAATGGTCGTGAGGGAATAGGTGCCAGGAAGGTCAACTAGCTCAACCTGATGGTCATGGGTAGCAAAGGAGCCTGTTTTGCGTTCTACCGTAACACCAGCCCAATTTCCCACGCGTTGCCGGGAACCAGTGAGCTGGTTAAAGAGCGTTGTTTTGCCGGCATTTGGATTGCCGAGCAGGCCTATGGTTAATTGTTTCATCATACTTCTGCCAATCAGGAAGTGATACTGTCGTATCCTGTTATATGAAGTGAGTAAGTGATGGTTGCGTTGAGCGAGTAAAGCGATCTGCGCATTTGCTCTGAACCATAATTATCTCTGAATTATATTTACTCTAAACTATATTTTCATTTTGGCTGAACGCCGTTAATTCAGCTCTTCATCCAATATGAGGCATTCCAACTCACTTTTACGAAGACTGAGATTAACCCTGAGTATCTCTATTTGCACTGGATCGCCCAACGGCGCGGTGCGAATAACCTGAAATGTAGCATCAGGCAACATGCCAAAAGACAATAACTTCTGGCGGTAAGCTGGGGTAATATCAGAAGAATATCCCAAGATTTTATACCTGCGCTCCGGAATAAGTACCATATAACCTTCCGTTTACATTGATAATATAAGTGATTATAAGAATTATTATCCTATATAAAGGGGAATTAACAAGTATTAATTACGCTAGCATATCTGAGAATGGATTGCTAATGAGAATAATATTCAATTGCGTCACTGGTTATTTATCCCTGAATTTGCTCGAAACAAATTGATATTAATCAAATTAATGTTACTTTCTTTGAAAATAAATGATTAATATAACTGTAGAGTATTTTCAGAAAATTCCTTTTATTGATAAAAAAAATCGGGCAGTAAAAATGGGAATATTGATGTGAACTATCATTTCCAAAAACAATAACAAACACCAACAAGTCCTGAATAATCATCAGGACTTGTTGGTTCTTATTTTTGTATCAATTTTTTAAATGATTATTTATTGCCATACATTAATCTTTGGGGGGATAACGCAATTCACTCAGAGGAACCTGAACACGATCATCATCTTGATGTTGGCTCCAGGCATCAGCATCGTATACCCACCATGATTGGATCTCCAGTTCATAAAAACGGCGCTCTGCATGACCTTGATAGTCACTGATAGGACGCGATTTTTTCTTTCTGATATTTGCATCAGGATAGGTTTTCAGGAAAAAGTAATCGTAGGTTTCTTGCAACCGCTCATCAGGAACTTGACGGGCATAGCCGACAAATTGAGAGCCAGCCAGATCCAGCACTGAACCAGGCAGCATTTTGCTGCTGTAAATGGTACCGCTGACACGGGGATTGATATGCAACTCTTGTGAGTGCCGTGTCTTTTGCTTTGAGTACCAGATAAGTGTCAGTGGATCATATTTGGCAATATAAAACATCGTAGATGACCAGACAGAATCTGCATCCGGATCATGGGTAGAAAGAGTGAAAAAACGGATATTGCTGAGTAAATCAAAACTGCTTTGGACATACTTGTTCATTGTCTTTCCTCTACAGTGTGAATTTGCCCTCTATTTCCCACATCTTTCAAGCTACATCTCGAAATCAACAGGATAGAGAACATATTGGTTTTAAGTTGATTATATTTTTTATTTATACAATAACTTCTCATTATTATGAGGTTTATTGCAAGGCGAATTATACGGAGTATTAAAAGGAATGGGCAGTCATTACAATCTATTTAAATTTATCATGTTATAAATAAATATGATAAATTCCATGAAATTTAAGTTATTAATTCTATGAAATGAAGCTCCATCACTGTAATAATTGTTTTTTATTCATGATAATAAATAAATGAAAAAGTGATTGGATTGAACAATATATTGAATTTAGAACGATATTCACAATTAACAGGGTCAATTTTATCGACAATGATAAAAATTAACCCTGTTATATTTTGCTGTTAAATCAAAATGGCAAAAAGCCTGAGATTAACGTTTTTTGCCAAATGCAGCCGCCAGTGCATCACTCATGGCGCTATTGGCAAAAGGAGAGGAACCGGATGAACGGGATGCATGGCGGTTTTTGCCATTACCGTTGCGATCATTTCCAGAACGCTGCTCCTGACGGTTGCCACCTTGTGGGCCACCGCGGCGTACTGACGTTTCGCCGGGTTTTTCATCAAGACGCATGGTCAATGCAATGCGTTTGCGGTTCAGGTCAACATCCATCACTTTCACTTTCACGATATCGCCTGTCTTAACCACAGTATGTGGATCTTCCACAAAGCGATCGGACAGAGAAGAGATATGCACCAAGCCATCCTGATGAACACCGATATCAACGAATGCACCGAAGTTGGTTACGTTGGTCACTGTGCCTTCCAAAATCATGCCCGCTTGCAGATCGTTCATGGTTTCAACGCCGTCGGCAAATGTCGCCGTCTTGAATTCAGGACGTGGATCGCGGCCGGGTTTTTCCAACTCTTTCAAGATATCGGTAACGGTCGGGATACCAAATTTCTCAGTTGTGTAATCTTGGGCGTTCAAATTACGCAAATTGGCAGGGTTGCCCATCAATTCAGGCAATGTCTGTTTGGTCGTTAACAGGATTTTCTCAACCACGGGATAGGCTTCTGGGTGAACAGTTGAAGAGTCCAGAGGGTTCTCACCTTGATTGATACGCAGGAAGCCCGCACATTGCAGGAAGGCTTTCGGCCCCAGACGGCTGACTTTCAGCAACTGGTCACGGTTATCGAAACGACCGTTTTCATCACGCCAGTTAACGATATTTTGGGCAACAGTGCGGCTCAGGCCGGCAACGCGGGTCAGCAAGGCGACCGACGCTGTATTCAGGTCAACACCGACGCCGTTTACACAGTCCTCAACCACGTTATCCAGTTTTTTCGCAAGCTGAGTTTGGCTGACATCGTGCTGGTATTGACCAACCCCGATGGATTTAGGGTCGATTTTCACCAGCTCAGCCAGTGGATCTTGCAGGCGGCGGGCAATGGAAACGGCACCGCGCAGGGAAACATCCAGATCAGGGAATTCCAGTGCTGCCAGTTCAGAAGCGGAATAAACCGATGCCCCGGCTTCGCTGACCACCACTTTCTGGGCGGTAACGTCAGGGTACTGCTTCTGGACATTGGCAAAGAAACGCTCTGTTTCACGGGAAGCGGTACCGTTACCGATCGCAACCAGTTCCACTTGATGCTTGATACACAGGGCAGCAACGCTGGCGGCGGCTTTGTTTTCTTGCCCGGTGTGCGGGTAGATGGTGTCGGTGGCGATCAGTTTTCCGGTCGAATCAACAACCGCAACTTTTACACCTGTACGTAAACCCGGATCCAGACCCATAGTGGCACGCATGCCCGCAGGTGCTGCCATCATCAAGTCGTGCAGGTTACGGGCGAATACGTTGATGGCTTCTTCTTCGGCTTTTTCGCGCAGGGTGCCCATCAGCTCGGTTTCCAGATGCAACAGCACCTTGATGCGCCATGTCCAGCTCACGACAGCCTTGCGCCAGCTGTCAGCCGGTGCGTTATTCAGGCGCAGATCCAAATGCTCGGTAATCAGTTGCTCGCAGTAACTCTCTTTCGGGGCTTCCTCAAATTGAGGATCAGCATTCAGGGACAGTTGCAAAATACCTTCATTGCGCCCGCGGAACATAGCCAGAGCACGGTGGGAAGGGACAGAGACGACGGCTTCGTGGTGATCAAAATAATCACTGAATTTCGAGCCTTCTTCCTCTTTGCCTTCGACAACTTTGGCAACCAAGTGCGCATTTTTCCACAGGTATTCACGGACTTTTGCCAACAAAGATGCGTCTTCGGCAAAGCGCTCCATCAGGATATAGCGAGCGCCATCCAGTGCAGCTTTGGTATCGGCAACACCTTTGTCCGCATCCACATAGGTCGCAGCAGCCAATTCCGGCTCTTGTTGCGGATCTTGCCACAGCAGGTCAGCCAGAGGCTCCAGACCTGCTTCAATCGCAGTCTGTCCACGGGTGCGGCGTTTGGGTTTATAGGGGAGATACAGGTCTTCCAGTTCAGTTTTGCTCAATGTGGAATTGATAGCTTCTGCAAGCTCAACTGTCAACTTACCCTGTTCTTCAATCGATTTAAGAATAGTCTGACGGCGGGAGGACAGCTCACGCAGGTAAGCTAGACGGCTTTCGAGCTGGCGGAGCTGTGTATCATCCAGACCACCGGTGACCTCTTTACGGTAACGAGCGATAAAGGGAACTGTGTTCCCCTCATCAATTAGAGTAATGGCGGCTTGGACTTGCTGTGGCTGAGCCTGTAGCTCACCGGCAATGATTTGACTTAAGGATTCATTCATGGTCTGTTTTCTTCAAATTTCTTAACGCCTGTAAATACCCTTGGATATTGTCAGGCAGAGCTGGATAGGATTCGGGTTTTCACCTGAAATACTACCGGCGTGGTTCAAACTGGCTCCATTTATACGTGCTGAGCGCGATAATTTCCAGTTTAGTGCGATATTTGCCGCATATGCGACAGAATTTATCGCACAACTTCCGGGTTGAGATTGGGTTGAGATATAGTATTTCGCTATTAATCATCTTTTCTCATGTGAGTTTTTTCATGGCCAAAAGTAACTACATCACCCGCGAAGGTTGGCTCGAACTTGATAGGGAGCTGAAATATCTTTGGAAAGAGGAACGGCCCAAAGTTACTCAGGCTGTTTCAGATGCAGCAGCACTGGGAGACCGTTCGGAAAATGCTGAATACATTTATGGTAAAAAAAGATTAAGAGAAATTGACCGTCGCGTTCGATTTTTATCCAAGCGGTTGGATGTGCTGAAAATTGTTGATCCTGATCCACGGCAAGAAGGCCGGGTTTTTTTTGGGGCATGGGTAAAAGTTGAAAACGAAAATGGTGAAGAGCTTATTCTTCGTTTGGTAGGACCAGATGAATTCGAACCGGCTAAAAAGTGGATCTCCATTGATTCCCCGGTAGCAAGGGCATTACTTGGCAAGCAGGTTGATGATGAAATCTCCGTAATGACCCCAAATGGCATGGCAATTTACTGGATTCTGGAAATTGATTATAAGCCTTTAGCATAAGTCAAGATGATTGAGCGATATAAATAGGAAAACAAGGATAGAAAACCAATACATAAGCAATTATTGCTAATGTAGGTAATGGCCTTAAAATACAGATGGTTGGTTTCTATACTCAATGGATTTCAAATTGCATCGCGGCGGCAAGGGAGAACATCCCCGGGTGCATAGATAACCGTCTGTTTATAAACACGGTGACTGGGATGAGCGAGCGCAGCCAGCAAAGAGGCAGTTTGAAAGACGAAGTGTACATTGCGTAATGGGTTTTCTATCAGAATCATGGAAATTGCAGGCATGGAGCATCTTGGGAGCTGAAACATGCAAGAGAGTTATAAGATCCTTGTTGTTGATGATGATATGCGTTTGAGAGCGCTATTGGAGCGCTATTTATCGGAGCAGGGTTTTCAAGTTCGTAGTGCAGCAAATGCGGAACAAATGGATCGCTTGTTAACCAGAGAGTCGATTCAATTGATTGTTTTGGATCTCATGTTGCCGGGTGAAGATGGATTGTCTATTTGCCGGAGGCTGAGAAGTCAGAATAGCTCGATACCGATCATTATGATATCTGCGAAAGGAGAAGAAGTTGATCGGATTGTTGGCCTTGAAATCGGGGCTGATGATTATATTTCCAAGCCCTTCAATCCACGCGAATTATTGGCACGCATGCGTGCTGTGTTGCGTCGCCATGCCCATGAATCGCCAAGAACACCGACACCGGTTGACGCTGTGGTCAAGTTCGGTAACTTTAAACTTGATCTTGGGACACGTGAAATGTTCCATCAAAATGAGCTATTGGCTTTAACCAGCGGCGAGTTTTCTGTACTGAAGGCTCTGGTTTCCCATCCGCGTGAGCCATTGTCCCGGGATAAGTTAATGAATCTGGCACGGGGACGGGAATATGGCGCAATGGAACGTTCTATTGATGTGCAAGTTTCCCGCCTTCGCCGCATGATTGAAGAAGATCCTGCCCATCCCCGTTATATTCAGACCGTTTGGGGCTTGGGTTACGTCTTTATACCTGATGGAAACAAGGTATGAGAAAGCAGAGGATTTCGTCATGCCCCCTGCTTTCCTCTGTCCTGTATGCAGTGTTGACACTGTTTTTGGTGCTGGCATTGTCTTTGATGATGACCGGGTTACTGGGCAGTTTGCTGACTGACTATCCTCTTGCCGACCTGCTGGTGAACGTAGAAAAACGGTCATTCAGCACGGAGTTTCCCTATCTCTTTATTGGTGTTTTCACTGGAGCCTGTGTGGTTGCGCTATCTGTATGCGCAGCCTTCTGGCGATATCTCCATATTCAGAAACGCGCCCTGAAAACCATACAAAAAGCCATCCTGCATATAGGAGAGAAAAAAGGGGCCAAGCCATTGCCGGCAGCAGGGGCGCCGGCCGTACGTTCGGTTATGCAGGCGGTTAACCAATTGTCAGACAGATTGGCATCACAAGACAGTGACCGGGCAGTATTGCTGGGCGGTGTAAGCCATGATTTACGCACGCCGTTGACCCGGATTAGGCTGGCAATGGAAATGATGGAGGGGAAAGATGAATTTCTCACTGAATCCATTTATCAGGATATTGAGGAGTGCAACGCCATTATTGATCAGTTCATCGATTACCAGCGGGCAGGGCAAGAGATGCCAAAGAGTCGCTGTGAACTCAATGAGTTGCTTGCTGCGGCTATTAAATCTGAAACTGTCATAAAACCTGAAACTACGGTGAGCCCAGCCCAAGGAAATCATGTTGGGATTGAGAAAAATCTGTCTGCCCATCCCATTTTTGTCATGGCTGATCCCCTTTCCATTAAACGTGTCATTGCCAATATGTTTACTAACGCCCAACGCTATGGCAATGGATGGGTACGAATCAGCAGTGGCACCACAGAGAAATTTGGCTGGTTTCAGGTGGAGGATAATGGTGCTGGCATGACAAAAGAAGAAGCGGCAATTTTGTTCCAGCCTTTCATGCAGGGGGGCAGAATTCGCAATGCGAATAATGATGGTAACACCAGTAGTGGCGCGGGATTGGGGCTTGCAATAATCCGTCGTATCATCGACTGCCATGCAGGGTATATCGAAGTAAATAAAAGTGAAAAAGAAGGTCTGTCTATCCGAGCTTATCTGCCATTGGATACAAAATCAGGTCAATAATCGTACTCTAAAAAATCCCGCTGTCATAAAAATGTCATAATTCATACATTTTACTGTCATTTAATTCACCTATTTTCCCTTCTGCACCAGTTTTTAATCTAAAAACCAAATTGTTAACGATATTCGACATGCGTTTTCAATTAATGATGCGTATCCCAGCGGGAGCCAGCAGGAGAGATAAATAGTATGAAACTAATGCGTACCACCGTGACAAGCATCATGGCAGCCGTAGTTACCATGACATCCCTGTCTTCATTTGCTGCTACCAGCCTGACGGGTGCTGGTGCGACATTTCCCGCGCCGGTATATACCAAGTGGGCAGATTCTTACCAAAAAGAAACGGGTAACAAAATCAATTATCAAGGCATCGGTTCTTCCGGTGGTGTAAAGCAGATTATTGCGAATACCGTTGATTTTGGTGCATCAGATGCCCCATTGGCAGATGAGAAATTGGCGGCTGACGGTTTGTTCCAGTTTCCAACGGTAATCGGCGGCATTGTTCTGGCCGTCAACATTTCTGGCATTAAATCCGGCCAGTTGATTCTGGATGGAAAAACCCTTGGTGACATCTACCTGGGGAATATTAAAAAATGGAATGATCCAGCCATTGCAAAACTGAATCCTGAGCTGAAACTGCCGGATCAAAATATTGCCGTGGTTCGTCGTGCAGATGGATCTGGAACGACATATGTTTTCACCAGCTACCTGTCTAAAGTCAATGCAGGCTGGAAAGATAAAGTTGGCACGGGCAGCACTGTCAAGTGGCCAACGGGGTTGGGTGGCAAGGGTAATGATGGCATCGCGGCCTTTGTTCAGCGCCTGCCCGGTTCAATTGGGTATGTGGAATATGCCTATGCAAAACAGAATAACCTCGCTTATACCAAACTGGTAACCGCAGATGGCTCAGTGGTTGCGCCGACGGCCGAGAATTTCAGCGCAGCGGCCAAAGGAGTGGATTGGAGCAGCAGCTTTGCCCAAGATCTGACAAACCAGCAGGGTAGCAGTGCGTGGCCGATTACTTCCACCACATTCATCCTCATTCACAAACAGCAGGCTAACGCCGCAAATGGCGCTGAAGTCTTAAAATTCTTCGATTGGGCGTATGACAAAGGCAAAAAACAGGCAAAAGATCTGGATTATGCCGTACTGCCAAAAGAAGTGATTAGTCAGGTACGAGCAGCATGGAAGAGCAACATCAAAGACAGCAGTGGCAAACCGCTATATTGATGAAGTTTCTGTATCCTGAATCAATCATTGTAAAACTTCCCCCCTTCGGGGGGGAAATAACCCAAAATGAGAATTAAGCGTATGGCCGAACGTAAAACGGCACTGAAAGCTCCAAGCAAAAATGGTGACATCATTTTCAGTACGCTGGTCAGATTGGCCGCGTTGCTGACATTGTTCTTGCTGGGAGGCATTATCATTTCCCTGATCTTTGCCTCTTGGCCGAGTATAAAAACCTTTGGTTTTTCTTTTTTGTGGAATAAAGACTGGGATGCACCGGCCGGGCAGTTTGGTGCCTTGGTACCGATTTATGGCACTTTGATGACGTCATTAATTGCGTTGATCATTGCTGTTCCGGTGAGTTTTGGTATCGCCCTATTTTTGACAGAGTTGGCACCTAACTGGTTAAAGCGCCCGCTGGGCGTGGCAATCGAACTGCTGGCCGCGATTCCCAGCATCGTTTATGGCATGTGGGGGTTGTTTGTTTTTGCCCCGTTGTTTGCAACCTACTTCCAGCAACCTGTTGGTGATGTGCTATCGAGCATTCCCATCGTGGGTGAGCTGTTTTCTGGCCCTGCCTTTGGTATCGGCATTCTGGCGGCGGGTGTCATTCTTGCCATCATGATTATCCCGTACATTGCTTCTGTCATGCGTGATGTGTTCGAACAAACTCCCGTCATGATGAAAGAATCTGCCTATGGAATCGGCTGTACAACCTGGGAAGTCATTTGGCATATCGTCCTGCCTTACACCAAAAATGGTGTCATTGGCGGGGTGATGCTGGGGCTTGGCCGTGCCTTGGGAGAAACGATGGCCGTAACCTTTATTATTGGCAATACCTATCAGCTTGACAGCTTATCGCTGTACATGCCGGGCAACAGCATTACATCTGCTTTGGCAAACGAATTTGCCGAGGCTGAATCTGGCCTGCATACCGCGGCGTTGATGGAGCTGGGGCTTGTCTTGTTTGTTATCACCTTTATTGTACTGGCGTTATCAAAACTGATGATCATGCGTCTGGCAAAAAACGAGGGACGCTGAGATGACAACCAGCAATAAGACAACTACCAGTAATCAACCGTCCTCAGCTTTGGTGAACAAAACCCTCAGTGAAGTCGATATAAAGAACCGTCGCCGCATGCAGTCATGGCGTCGCCAGAAAAACCGCATAGCGCTGATGCTTTCCATGGGCACTATGGCATTTGGCTTGTTCTGGTTGAGTTGGATCTTAATCTCCACCATCACCAAAGGCATTGATGGTATGTCGTTGGCGTTATTTACCGAAATGACACCGCCTCCCAATACCGAGGGCGGTGGATTGGCAAACGCCATTGTCGGCAGTGGATTGCTTATCTTCTGGGCGACCGTATTGGGCACGCCACTGGGCATCATGGCGGGAGTTTATCTGGCTGAGTATGGCCGGCGCTCATGGCTGGCAGAGATCATCCGTTTTATCAATGACATTCTGCTCTCAGCCCCATCCATCGTGATCGGCTTGTTTGTTTACACCGTTGTGGTGGCGAAAGTTCAACACTTTTCTGGCTGGGCTGGGGTGATTGCTTTGGCGCTGTTGCAGGTTCCGATTGTGATCCGCACGACGGAAAACATGCTGAAACTTGTGCCTGATAACCTGCGGGAAGCGGCTTATGCCTTGGGAACGCCGAAATGGAAAATGATCTCTGCCATTACATTGAAAGCCTCCATATCCGGCATCATTACCGGCGTATTGTTGGCTATTGCCCGTATTGCCGGTGAAACGGCCCCGTTATTGTTTACTTCGCTTTCCAACCAGTTTTGGAGCACCGATCTCAGTCAGCCGATTGCCAACCTTCCTGTCACGATTTTCAAGTTTGCGATGAGTCCATTCTCTGACTGGCAGCAACTGGCATGGGCGGGAGTGCTGTTGATCACCTTATGTGTTCTGCTGATTAACATCGTGGCGCGCGTTATGTTTGCGAAGAAAAAGTACTGAATATAAGCAGTACCCAATATTTTATATAGGTAAAGAGAAGCACTAATGAATAAAGCTAATGACACTGCAGTAAACAAAACCGCGGTAAGCAAAATTCAGGTACGTGATCTGAACTTCTATTATGGCAAGTTTCATGCGCTGAAAAACATTACGCTGGATATTGCACAGAATAAAGTAACGGCATTCATTGGGCCGTCAGGGTGTGGCAAATCCACATTGCTGCGTACATTCAACAAAATGTATGAACTGTATGGTGAGCAGCGTGCAGAAGGCGAAATTATTTTGGACAGCACCAACATTCTGACCGACAAGCAGGATATCGCCTTATTGCGTGCCAAGGTCGGCATGGTTTTCCAAAAACCGACACCTTTTCCGATGTCAATTTATGACAACATCGCTTTCGGTGTCCGCCTGTTTGAAAAACTCCCGAGAGCTGAAATGGATGAACGTGTCCAGTGGGCGCTGACCAAGGCGGCATTGTGGAATGAGACGAAAGATAAATTGCACCAGAGTGGATACAGCCTGTCCGGCGGCCAGCAACAGCGCTTGTGTATCGCCCGCGGTATCGCCATTCGCCCGGATGTTTTGCTGTTGGATGAACCTTGTTCGGCACTTGACCCAATATCCACTGGTCGAATTGAAGAGTTAATCAGTGAACTGAAATCAGAATATACCGTCGTTATCGTCACGCACAACATGCAGCAGGCTGCACGTTGTTCAGATTACACGGCATTTATGTACCTTGGTGAACTGATTGAATTCAGTGACACCGATAGATTGTTCACTACACCGAAGATGAAACAAACCGAAGATTACATAACGGGTCGTTACGGTTGATACTTGGTATATCCCAATGGATTTCGAGTTGCATCGCGGCGGCAAGGGAATGACAAATTCATCGGGAACGAATTTGAACAGCCAAAGGTTGAGAGGCAGGAGCCTCTCATAATCCCAGGAGCATAGATAACCGTATGTTTATAAAAACGGTGACTGGGGTGAATGAGTGCAGCCAACAAAGAGACAACTTGAAAGACGAAGGGTATAAGCGGGGCATATAGGGGAACATTGATGGACAACCTGAATCACAGTAAACACATCTCCGGCCAATTCAACGCTGAGCTGGAATATATCCGCACGGAATTGATGACCATGGGTGGTCTGGTGGAAGAGCAGCTCCGCAAAGCTATTCTGGCAATGCACAATCAGGATGAAGATTTGGCGCGGCAAGTCATTGAAGATGACCAGAAAGTTAACATGATGGAAGTGGCAATTGATGAAGCCTGTGTGCGCATTATTGCAAAACGCCAGCCGACGGCCAGCGATCTGCGCCTCATCATGGTCATTTCAAAAACCATTGCTGAACTGGAGCGCATTGGCGATGTTGCCGACAAAATCTGCCAGACAGCACTGGAAAAATTTTCACATCAACAGCAATCGTTGCTGGTCAGCCTTGAATCATTGGGGAACCATGCCATTCAAATGTTGCACGATGTTCTCGACGCTTTTGCCCGCATGGATCTGGAAGAAGCGATTCGTATCTATCGTGAAGATAAAAAAATCGACCAGGAATATGAAGGCATTGTGCGTCAGTTAATGACATACATGATGGAAGATCCGAGGACTATCCCAAATGTCATGACTGCACTTTTCTGCGCCCGCTCCATTGAGCGAATTGGTGATCGTTGCCAGAATATCTGTGAGTTTATCTTTTACTATGTCAAAGGGCAGGATTTCCGCCATGCAGGCGGCGATAAGCTGGAAAGATTACTGACTAAAAAAGAGTGATCTCTTTGACCAATATAAAGCGCCGGCATTTAGCCGGCGTTTTTATTCCATAAAAGAATAAATATAGCATTTTATATTATTTCAGGTGCTATAACGAAATTGATAGCTTTTGTTAGTCATATAAGAACTTATAACTATACCCAATGAATTTCGAGTTGCATCGCGGCGGCAAGGGAATTCATCCCCGGGAGCATAGATAACCGTATGTTTATAAAAACGGTGACCGGGGTGAATGAGTGCAGCCAACAAAGAGGCAACTTGAAAGACGAAGGGTATAAATTTATTACTAACAGGGGTGTGTAATGAAGATTCGCAATAAATCTCGCGTAGCGGTGACAGCACTGCTGACTGGTCTGGCACTGGTTTCAGGTGTAGCAAAAGCAGATAAACTCGACGACATTAAAAAAGCAGGCACCGTACGCATTGCAGTCTTTGACAGCAACCCCCCATTTGGTTTCATCGATCCTAAAACGAAAAAACTGGCAGGCTACGATGTCGATATTGCTAATGCTATCGCCAGTGATCTGGGTGTCAAACTGGAACTGCGCCCAACCAATCCGGCAAACCGCATCCCTCTTCTTTCATCCAAAAAAATTGACCTGATCGCGGCCAACTTCACGGTAACTGACGAGCGAGCAAAACAAGTTGATTTCTCTATTCCCTATTTTGCCACCGGGCAGAAGTTCATCGCTCGCAAAGGCATTCTGACCAATCCGGACGACATTGCTAAATTGCGCATCGGGGCGGATAAAGGCACCGTGCAGGAGATCACCTTGCGCGAGCGTTACCCGACTGCAAAAGTCATCTCTTATGACGATACCCCGCTGGCTTTTGCCGCCCTGAGAAACGGTAATGTTCAGGCAATCACACAGGATGATGCGAAACTGGTTGGCTTGTTGGCTAATGTGCCTGAAGCCCAAAAAGCAGATTTTGAAATTTCACCTTTCAGTATTACCCGTGAATATCAGGCAGTAGCGGCGTCTAAAGGAGAAGGGCGCTTGATTGGCGCGGTGAACCAGACTCTGCTGAAACTGGAAAAAGACGGTGAAGCTGAGAAAATTTATAACCGCTGGTTTGGCCCGGAAACCAAATCCGCCCAGCCGCGTGGTGACTTTAAATTTGCCCCATTGGAAAATCAGGCAAAGCAGTAATCTTTTTTAAAAGCAGTATGTGATACCAGCCCCGTGACCGCGGGGCTTTGTTGTTTGCTTATGCGATAAATGATATGTTTGAGCAATTTATTACCGAGCACTTATTGGCTCCCGAATATCTACAATGGCTGTGGCAGGGTTTTCTGATTACCTTGTGGCTTTCTGCCTGTGCCATTATTTCCTCTACTTTACTGGGCTTCGTGGTTGCTGCGGCGCGGGATAGCCAAATCAGGCCACTGCGTTGGCTGGTCACGTCTTATACTACCCTATTTCGTAATACCCCTTTGCTGGTTCAACTGTTTTTCTGGTATTTCGCATCCGGCCAAATTTTACCGCAAGACGCGATGATATGGCTGAACACGCCCCATTCAGTGACGATTTTCGGTCTGGAGCTGGAATGGCCGTCTTTTGAATTCTTGGCGGGGTTCATTGGCCTGACTCTTTATTCCGCGCCTTTTGTCGCAGAAGAGTTGCGGGCAGGTATCCAAGGAATCGGACGCGGGCAAAAATATGCAGCCCACGCCTTGGGCTTAACGGGTTGGCAGGCCATGCGGTATGTTGTACTGCCGCAGGCATTGAAAATCGCCATGCCACCTTTATTGGGGCAATACATGAATATCGTCAAAAACTCCTCATTAACTATGGCGATAGGCGTGGCGGAACTCTCCTATGCCTCCCGACAAGTGGAAACCCAGACGCTGAAAACCTTTGAGGCATTTGGGGTCGCCACGGTGCTTTACATTGCCATTATTGCCGTGATGGAAGCTTGGGGACAGTGGCGTCAGCAAAAAACATTGGCGAGGGGATGCTGAGATGGATTTTACCGTTATTGCAGAAAACTGGCGCTATTTGCTGTTGGGAACTTTTCCCGACGGGCCATTGGAAGGGGCAGCATTGACGCTGGCGATCAGCATTATGGCAGGCACGATTTCTATCGTACTGGGCATCTTGGGCGGCGTTGCACTGGCGATGCTGCGCGGATTCTGGGTCAATCTGCTGGCGGCAGTATTGGGATTTTTCCGTGCCATCCCGGTGATCATGCTGATTTTCTGGACGTACTTCTTATTGCCAGTGGTACTGGGAATGGAAATTCCCGAAATCACGACGGTTGTATGCGCGCTGGCATTAATTACTTCCGCTTATTTGGCTCACGGAGTTAAAGCCGGCATTCTGGCAATCGGTGAAGGCCAGTGGCGAGCTGGGTTATCGCTGGGATTCAACCGTTGGGAAGTTCTGTGGCATATTGTCTTGCCGCAGGCATTGCGTATGATGATCCCCTCATTCATCAACCAATGGATTGCCTTAATCAAAGATACTTCCCTTGCTTATATCGTTGGTGTATCGGAATTATCATTTCTGGCAACACAAGTTAATAACCGCAGCATGGTATATCCGATGGAAGTTTTTTTATTTGTTGCGCTGATTTATTTTGTAATGTGTTTATCACTGGAGTTAATTGCCAATTATATTGCCCGAAGATTCTCTGTGAAACGGGAAAAAACCGCAATTTTTGGGTTCTGGCGTAAAAAGCCTACGGGTATGGTTACGGAAAGTTAATATTTTAATTCGTTACTTATTTTTTATATAACTCCCTACTGATTGAAGTAGGGAGTTTTTTTTACCTGAAACAAAAGTAATAGAAAATTGTTTCATTTAATGACCTGATATTTTTCTTATTGAAGCCAAATATTTTTATCTATGAGACCGATTCTGATTTTAGGACTGAGTCAGTATTTTTTGATTAAAATTCCTGCTATAACACCGGAGGTAAGATAAAAAAATGATGAAGGATTAAGACAATATGGCTAATTCGATTTATGTAACAATTAAAGGCAAACTTCAGGGGTTAATTTCTCAAGGCTGTTCTACACTGGACTCTATTGGTAATAAATTTCAGTTGGGACATGAAGATCAAATTTTTGTATTGCAATTTAACCACGGTGTTTCTCGTTCACAAAATGTCGCTCATCAACCGGTTAAATTTGTAAAGCCTCTGGATAAATCCTCTCCGTTATTAATGATGGCAATTTCAAATAATGAGGAACTTGACCTGATGTTTGATTTCTATCGAACATCACAAGCAGGTGGTCAGGAACGTTACTACTCAGTTAATTTGCGTAATGCGAAATTACTCAATTTGAATGTGCAGTATCCACATTCTGTTAACCATAATGATCAGCAACCGGAAGAGGTTGTCGCAGTTAAGTATAAAGATATTGTTTGTCAGCATCATGCTGCGGGAACATCAGGATATTGTGTTTGGGAAGATACCGTTTATTAATTAGCAATCACAGGTGGTAATTAAAATGCGATTTGAAAATCTTACGTCACAACTGAGGAATGAGTTTGATGAAAGTAAGTTGCCAGACTTTCATCTTTCCTACCAATTTAGCAGTTCCCCTCCTGATATAGATTTTAAGTCGGTAGCTGACGCTTTGGATTGCCACCGTGATTTTTATGGCGCAGGGATTATTTACTCAGATGGTCTGTATAAGCGCTATTTGGTTAGGCCATCGAAAAGGCGCGCAAGTCCGGCTGTTTCTGAATTAACACATATTATTATCTTCAATCTTGAAGCAGGTGTTGCCCCGGAAGTAGAGCTGAAAAAAACAGTTTCAGATCCCGATTTAATGCCAGAAATTGGTTCTACAGCGCTTTCGTGTGGTGGTGCGTTGGTATCTGGACTTGGGTTATTAGGTTCAGGAGCAGCAGTACCATTTACAGGAGGAATGAGTACGCCGGCAGTAGTGTTAATGTACGGTGGTCTAACGGCATCTGGCCTTCAATGTGTGAATGGAGGTTATAGAATTTATCAACTGACAGGCGCTGGAAAGGAAGGAATTGAACATGTTGCTTGGCTAGATTCACAAGATTGGTATGTTACAACCTCAACTCTATTAGATGTAATATCCCTTGCTTCGGGAGCTGCCGCATTAAAGGATGCATATAAGACTTATAAGATAATGAAATCGGCTTCTCCTCGGCGCGCTTCAGAATGGCTGAAAAGCATGCCAAGACATGAGAGAAAGAGGTTAACTGAAGAAATTATGCGACATAATAATCCTGGAATATCTAATCAAGCAATTAAGAGAGCTATAGCACATGGAAAGTACATCAAGCGTTACCCTACAGAGGATATACAAAAGGCATTATTGAGTCATTTGAAAAACTCTCTTACTGCAGCCGGTGGGTTTGTAAGTAGCGGGATGACAGGTACAATCAGGAATCCGGGCAATATATTAACATCGGGTAAGTATATTATTGGTACGATTTATTCTATTGCTTATGAAATGCCTGCTAGTTATTTATCGGAACATTTTTAGTAACTATAGTTATTCCCTAGAATAAACTTATTGTGATAATTACTTTATGAATATAAAAGATTTTTTGTTGAATACAGGATTTAAAAAACTTTTAGATAGGACTTATGATCTAGAGGTAAAAATAAAAAACTCTGATCCAGAGCTAGAACACATTACTTTGGATGAACTTAGCTATAAAAAATACGTAAATTATCCTGGTAGAATTAAGATAGTGTTTTTAATATTTTTTATTACTATAGTTTACATGGCATTTTTTTCAGGCATAGCATTATCTATACCTAATTTGTTAGTGAGTCAACCAAGTCATGAAATAAAAACAATTGCTTTCTTTTTGTCATTAATTATTAGTGGTGTTATTTCATTTTTTCATCTTTGGTTTACTCTAGGTGGTTATTACTATGGTCCTGTAATACAAAAACATGTAAATTCCGTTGTCTTTTTTTCTAGTTTAGCCATTGCTATCTTTAGTGGAGTATTTAGCTCTGATTTCATTTACTTCTTTTTTATAGCATTATGTTGCTTGTTTATAAAGTTGATATTAAATGGGGCGTATTACTCTGGTTTCATATGGAGCAGGATGTGTATTAGGGTAAATGATGTTCTTTTTAAAAAAGAACTTAATAAATTAAACGGATTGAATAAAAAACAACTAAGAGAGTATTCAAGGAATTCTCAATTAGAAAAGCGCAAAAAAATAAGGGATAAAAAAAGAGAAGGGAAAGTTACGGGGAAATAGGGTTGAATATGAATATAATAGAAACATTAACCAACAGGCAATACAAACGTATTTTGAGATTGTGCAAAAATATAGATGATAGAATCAAAACCGGTGATACGTCTCTTATCGAAGAGCCTGATATTGTCAGACTTAAAGATAAAATCGCCATAAACCGCTCTTCAGAAGAAGGTGTGTTATTGGCTTTGTTTCCCATATTATTATTTACCTCTTATATCATATTGGTCATTGTTCTTTACGATTTCTACTTCTCCTATGATGTGGCTGGGTTTCATCGCTCTGCCAATATGTTTATTATTTCGACTATTTCTTTACTGGCATTTTATGCTTACCGAGGTAATATCTTTGCTTTTAAGTTCATTAATGCATTGAATACATTGAGTATTTGTTTTACCTTATTTATTCTTTCCCTTAATTTTTTTGCCTATAATATGCACCATGAATGGCATTTGTTGATTATTGTATTTTCTAATTTTTTCATAAATAGAATTATTATAAATAGCGCTTCTTTTTCTCAAGCTATGACGGAAATCTTATGGTTTAAAACAACGAATCAGCTACTGAAAAAGCAAATAGACAGCGAGTCTGATGAACACACTGATTATCAGAAGAAAAATATACTCATCATGATTTGGCAATATTGTGTATTGAATACAAATCTCAATAGCACGCTAAAAGCAGGCTATAAACTGAATTTGAGAATAAAGAAAAACGACGCTACGCTGATAACAGAAAAAAGAATAAATAAATATCAGCATTTGCTGGATTTCGGTATGTCAAAAAAAGCGTTATTGATGACGGTATTATCGGCTGTTTTATTGATAAAGATTTATGTGATTGGAACGTTTATGCTGTTATCTCATTTTGATAACAAAGATGATCTGCCCATCTTATTTTTTACAATCGTATCTACAATAGCCTTTGCTTCTTTAGCTATTTTACTCACTCAACGAGGCGTGACATTAGGTTTCAGGATGCTAATTTTGGCACGTTTTCTTTTTATCCTGATGGTTGCCTTATTGGTGTGCCTTAAATTTGTCATGGGAATTCTGGAGTACAGTAATATTGCTTTGTCCATGATTATTCTGGAGTTCTTATTGGTATTCTTCATGCTGAATACGGAATATTACAGTAAACATCTCAGAGAGTTACACTGTTTTCTGGCATGGCATAAGATAGCTATAAATCAGCATAAGTAAATTGCAGAGGTACACCGGATGGCAATGTGTACCTCCGATTTATCGAATCAATGACGTTTTTCTTTCCCGAAGGCTGCAATTGCGCCAGAAATCAATAACAGCAGTGCCCCGGCCGTGATACATACCGACAAAAATGAGTAATTGAACGCCTGTTTTGCGGCTTGAATCAGTGACAGGGCAGCATCTCCCGTCAATTGTTCAGCGGCGAGCAGCGCCTCGTCAATGCCGTTTTTTGCCAGCGCTGGCATGCCCGCATCCGCCGGAAGTGTAAAGGAAGCGCTGTAAACAGCGACCATCAGGCTGCCGAGAACCGCTATCCCTAACAAGCCTCCCAATTCATAGGCGACTTCTTCAATGGATGCCGCTGTGCCTGCATTTTTCTCCGGAACATTCAGCATAATGGAAGTAGAAGCGGCCGTCATGGCGGCTCCGACACCAAATCCAATGATACTGAATGTAACAATTTGCACTAACAGGCCAGATTGCAAACCAAACAGGTAGCCAAAAGTGCCCAGTCCGGTTAAGGCGAATGAGAGCCACATGAGCCGTTCTGCACCAAATTTCGGAATCGCCATTCCGGCCAGCGGCCCTGCAATAAAAGCCGCGATAGGAATGGGTAAGATAAGAAACCCAGCCTGCAAGGGAGACAGCCCCAGAGCAAGTTGGAATCTCTGGCTAATGGCGAGTTCCATACCGACAAGTGCGGCGGTGGAAGAAAAAGCTGCAATGATTCCTGTTGCAAAAGCCCGATTGCGAAACAGACTGAAATCTATCATGGGCTTTGGCGAGCGCAATTGTCGGCGCACAAAAACGGTGGTGAATATCAGCCCTATGGCACCTGCTATCGCGGCTGCTTCTAACGATGACTCTAGCTTGCTGACTTCTTTGATTGCATAAGTGAGGCCAATCAGGCCAAGCATGATTTGTATTGCGGCAATCAGATCGATTGTATGCTCTGGATTACGCCGGCTTTTGGTGATGAAAATCAGCCCAAAAACCAGTGCGATAAAAACGATTGGAACGTTAATCAGAAAAACCGAACCCCACCAATAATATTCAAGCAACAACCCGCCAATGACCGGGCCAAATGCGGCACCCCCTGAGGCAACGGCTGACCAAATGCCGATAGCAAGTGCCCGCTCTTTAGGGTTTTCAAACGTGTGGCGAATGATCGCGAGGGTTGCCGGCATCATCATCGCTGCACCGAAAGCCAGAATGACACGCGCTGTGATCAGCATGCCGGGGGTAGGGGAAAATGCAGCCATCAGTGATGCAACACCGAAAACGGCCAGCCCATTGGTAAAGAGTTTTCTGGCACCAAAACGGTCACTCAACGCTCCCATTGTGGGCAGCAATCCGGCGATAGTTAAAGTATAGGCATTCATGATCCACAGTTTTTCAGAAGCGGAAGCGCGCAAATCATGCGTCAGCCGTGGCAAGGCTGTGTAAAGAACGGTCATATCAATCACAATCAGAAGCAAGGCACTGGAAATGATGACCAGCACCAACCAGCGAAGATTTGTTTTCATAAAAATTTTACCAATATTGTCGGTAGCGATAGACTGCCAAACTTTGATTAAATTGTTGGCAAATATTATAAATACATACGTATTTATTTAAAAGGGGGGAGATATGGGACGTCGTAAGACTATTGATCGGGAAGTTCTGTTAGATGCCGCAGAACAAATCGTTACAACACAGGGAGCGGCGGCTCTTACCATTGATGCAGTGGCGAAAGCGGTCGGCATAACCAAAGGCGGCGTACAATACAATTTTGGTACGAAAGATGCCCTAATTGATGCGATGTTTGAGCGTTGGGGTGAGAGTTATGATCAGCAGTTCCAAAAAATTGCGGGGGAGAACCCGAATCCGCTGACCGCAATGCACGCACATGTTGAAGCGACCCGGCAGTCTGATGCTGCATCAACCGCAAAGGCGGCAGGATTAATGGCTGCGTTGTTGCAAACACCGGAGCGCCTGAAATCGACTAAAGCGTGGTATCAGGAACGCATGGCAGGGTTAGACATGGCAACAGTGGAAGGCCGTCAGGCACGTTTGGCATTTTTGGCCACTGAAGGCGCGTTTATTCTGCGTTTTTTCGGTTTAATGGAGATGAATGAGGATGAGTGGGAAGGCATTTTTGATGATATTTCGACTTTAATGCCATCAAAGATAGCTGAATAGAAAAAATAACGCATAAAATATCGTCATTCAATGAATGTCCTCAATAATCATCATGTTATTTAACTTATTGATTGTCATTGACGCAAACGATTTCTTTTTTTGTTGTTCCACAGTAACGATTTTTATGGGTTTCCTGTAGGATAAGTCGAAAACTTCGTTTTTTGGGATGGGAAATCACATTACATGAACACAATAAACTCAGGCTCTGAAAAACGTCAGGGCTTGCTTCAACGCGTGTTTAAATTAGAGGAACACGGCACGACGGTTCGCACTGAAATGGTTGCCGGCCTGACAACCTTTCTGACGATGGTTTATATCATATTCGTCAATCCGCAAATACTGGCGATGGCGGGAATGGATATTAAAGCCGTATTCGTCACTACCTGCTTAATTGCGGCAATTGGCAGTATTTTGATGGGATTGATGGCGAATTTACCTATTGCCGTTGCTCCCGCGATGGGCTTGAATGCCTTCTTCGCGTTTGTTGTCGTGGGAGCGATGGGGATTTCATGGCAAGTTGCAATGGGCGCGATTTTTTGGGGCGCTGTGGGCTTGCTGCTCCTGACTGTCTTTCGTATCCGATATTGGATGATAGCGAATATTCCGCTGAGCCTGCGCGTGGGAATTACCAGCGGCATTGGTCTTTTCATCGCAATGATGGGACTGAAAAATTCGGGCATTATCGTTCCTAATCCCGACACAATCGTGTCAATTGGCAACTTTGCTTCCCATAATGTGCTGCTGGGAACACTGGGGTTTTTCATCATTGCCATTTTGGCAGCACGCAGTTTCCATGCGGCTGTATTGATTTCCATTGTGGTGACGACTGGCATCGGCTTGATGACAGGGCATGTGGAATATCACGGTATTTTTGACTTGCCACCCAGCGTGATGAGCGTGGTAGGTAATGTCGATGTGAAAGGTGCATTGGACATTGCACTGATTGGCGTGATTTTCTCGTTCATGCTGGTTAACTTGTTTGATTCTTCCGGTACGTTGATTGGCGTAACGGATAAAGCCGGGCTTGCGGACAGCGAGGGTAAATTTCCGCGTATGAAGCAGGCGTTGTATGTAGACAGCCTCAGCTCTGTTGCAGGATCTTACATTGGGACGTCTTCGGTGACTGCCTATGTCGAAAGTTCTTCTGGTGTTTCGGTCGGCGGGCGCACTGGCCTGACGGCAATTGTAGTCGGGATCCTGTTCCTGCTGGTGATGTTTATCTCTCCGCTGGCCAGCATGGTACCGGCTTATGCCACGGCAGGCGCACTGGTCTATGTTGGTGTTCTGATGACGTCCAGCCTGACCCGGGTGAAATGGAATGATCTGACGGAATCCGTACCCGCTTTTATCACTGCGGTAATGATGCCATTCAGTTTCTCCATTACCGAAGGCATCGCACTGGGCTTCATTGCCTACTGCGCAATGAAATTGGGAACGGGCAAATGGCGTGATATCAGTTTATGTGTTGTTGTGGTCACTCTGCTGTTTATATTGAAAATGGTGTTTGTTGATGCCCATTAAAAACGGTTGATGCCATTACAAAAGCCTGACAGGAAAGAGTCTGTCAGGCTTTTGTATGAGATAGGCAATCTGCTGTTATCGATTTTTATTGCTGGTTTTCTGGCGTGACAAAACCAATGCAGACTGTTTCGGATTCAGCACTGGGTTGTGCCTGAAAGGAAAACGCTTCCTTATGGCTAATCACCAAGGTTGGCCATTCCTGCAAAATAGGCTGAAAATCTTCTTGCTCGCAGCTTTTACCTCGTTCACCCACCAGCAGTGCGCCATGTTCCACAATCTCTTTTTCTTTGATATGTCGATTGTAGATATTTGGTGGCATACCTTTATTTAATTCCCAAGGCTGTATTGTTTCCGGACGATAGTGGCTATAAAACGTCAACCACTGATGCAGATATTCCCCGCCGACATAACGCAATGGTGTTGAGTACAGCTCATTCCAGCGTTGGTCAAGCTGGCTGGTAAACGCCTTGATTCCAACAAATTTCTGACCAGCGCCACGAACATTCGCCATCATGATACTGGCATAGCCGAACACCACCAAGACACCAAATATGGCTAATCCCCGTAGTGTTCCATGCAGCGATTTGGTTGGATAGACCGTGATTGAACCCACTAGCAATGCAGGTGAAACAACCATAAAGGGTTGTATCCACTCAGTCATGCGCCCGCCTTGATTAAAGGAAAACCAGCTGTAAATAATCAACAAAGGCAGCAGGATAACGATATTCACCAAGGCACTGGATTGCTGTTTCGGCCAACCAATCCGGCCACCGAGCAAATAAATAATGATGCTAAGGATAATCAACGGATAGAACACGGAAAGGACAGCTTGCGTGGTGTGCAGATTGAACCCTTTGTGGATTTGGGAATCTACCCACTTAAAGGCCACAAAATCATTGTGTACCAGCCACCAAACGTTTGGCAGCACTAGTGCGAACCACACTAAAATCGCGAGATAAAACAGCGGTTCCCGATAGTTGCGGCGTACTTTGGGGACGAACAGGGAAAGCAAAAAGACGGAACCGATGATGGAAAGTGATGAGTATTTCCCCATCGTCGCCAGCCCGGAACAAAGCGCGAATGCCAGCCACCATTTGGGATTATCGTCAATGGCGCGCAAGAAAAACAGCAACGACCATGGCCAGAGCATCACTAAAAGGTAATTATCATTATAAGGAATAATATCAAAGTTAATGATGCCGGATAGATTCAGCGTCAGCATGGCAAGCCAAGCGAGCAGTACTTTGCCGGTCAGGCGGAAAGCCAGTTGCCAGACACCCAACATACCGATGGCGATGGCGACAAAATGGGTGAAATACCAATAAAAACTCAGAGAGATATTGCTGATGTGGATGGCAGGTAGCATTATGGCACCGACTAACCAAGGGTTTTTAGGAGATCCCCATTCTCCGTTTATTCCCCAGTTGAGTGCTTCAACGGCATCATAAGGAACAGTTGGATCAAGAAAATAACTGACTAGTACCCATAAAGCAGCATAACCAATGACCCAAAGATACAATGGCACGCGGTAAGACGAAGTATCAAAAAGACGCATAATGGTTAATGATCATATTATTTAAATTAATGTGACCTGAATATTAGCCGAAGTTTGAACCATAAGTGAATGACATTGGATGTTAAAGGGCGTTTCTGTTAGATTCCGCCGAAAATATATTGATAAAAGCGAGTTGAGTCACAAGCTATGAGTCCATTAAAGAAAAAATCACCAGCGAAACCTTCCGCTGGCAAGCAAAAAAGAAAAAGCCGTGCAGAGCTGGATGCGGAAGGACGTGAACGCAAACGCCAGAAAAAGCGTCGCGGTAACCCGACCGGCAGCCGCAGTAGCAACAGCAACAATGAGCGTCGATCAACGAATAAGCAGGAAAAAGATCCGCGCATTGGCAGTAAAGTTCCGGTTCCTCTGGTCGTCGGAGAAAAAACAGCAATTGTGAAACCGGCAATCAAACCGGTTGTGGAAAAAGCAGTCCCTCGCTTATCTCCGAAAGAAGAGCTGGAAATGCTGGAAAATGACGACCGCCTGGATGAGCTGCTGGAACGCGTTGAGCAAGGCGAAAAACTGTCTCAGGAAGAAAGTGCTTATGTCGACAACATGCTCGATCGCATTGATGCACTGATGGAAATACTGGGTATCAACCCAGAAGAAGATGACAGTGAAGAAGAGCAGCAGGAAGATATTATGCAACTATTGAAAGGCAAGTAATTACTGCATCTACGGATTATGAATAAAAGGCGGATTCTTAATGAACAGTGTCTTAATAACCACTGTTCTAATAACCACAGTCTTAGTATGTTATTTGTTGTGGTTATTGGGTAAACTGTGGCGGCTATCGCGACGTAAACGTCAGTTACGCAATACCATCATGACACAGCGTTTCAACTCCATGAAAAAGTTGCGTTTTGATGGGCGAAAACAGCGGAAGGAATAAGCATGTCAGAGCAAGCCATTGTTTGGGATCTGCCTTTGATCCAAAAATACAACTATTCAGGGCCTCGTTATACTTCATACCCCACGGCACTGGAATTTAACCAGCAATACGATGACGCTGCTTTTATACAAGCCGCGAACCGTTATCCTGAACGCCCACTCTCCCTCTATATCCATATCCCGTTCTGCCATAAACTGTGTTATTTCTGTGGCTGTAATAAGCTGGTCACGCGCCAAAAACACAAAGCAGATGACTATCTGAATGTGTTGGAAAAAGAGATTGCTGCCCGCGCTGAATTATTTTCCCGGCGGAAAGTCAGTCAGATGCATTGGGGCGGAGGCACGCCAACCTATCTGGATAAAGCGCAAATCAGCCGGCTTATGTCGATGTTGCGACAGCATTTCCATTTTCTGTCCGAAGCTGAGCTTTCCATTGAAATTGATCCACGGGAAATTGAGCTTGATGTCATTGATCACCTGCGTCACGAGGGCTTTAATCGCCTGAGCATGGGGGTGCAGGACTTCAATAAAGACGTACAGCGTTTGGTAAACCGAGAGCAGGATGAAGAATTTATTTTTGAGTTGGTCAACCGTGCGCGTGCAACGGGTTTCACATCCACCAGCATTGACTTGATTTATGGCTTGCCGAAGCAAACGCCAGAGAGCTTTGCTTTTACATTACAGCGCGTTCTGGCATTGTCGCCTGACCGCCTGAGTGTATTTAACTATGCACACTTGCCGGATTTATTTGCAGCGCAACGTAAGATCAAAGAACAAGACCTACCCAGCGCGACGCAAAAACTGGATATTTTGCAAGAAACGATTTCAACCCTGACAGGTAACGGCTACCAGTTTATCGGGATGGATCACTTTGCCCGCCCTGATGATGAGTTGGCGATTGCCCAGCGGCAAGGTATTCTGCACCGCAATTTTCAAGGGTATACCACACAAGGAGAGTGCGATTTACTTGGCCTGGGTGTTTCGGCAATCAGCATGCTGGGAGACAGCTATGCGCAGAATCAGAAAGACCTGAAAACCTATTATGCTGCGGTGGAAGCGCAAAACCATGCGTTATGGCGTGGTTTGTCTCTGACGCAGGATGACTGTATTCGCCGTGATGTCATCAAAAATTTGATTTGTAACTTCCGGCTACACTTTGCAGATATCGAACAATGTTATGGATTGAATTTCACGGATTACTTTGCTGAAGATTTACAATTGCTGGCACCATTGGCAAACGATGGATTGGTTGAAGTAACAGAATCGCAGATCCAAGTATCTCTGAAAGGGCGTTTGCTTATCCGTAATATTTGCATGTGCTTTGACAGCTATTTACGTAGTCAGATGCGTCAACGGCAGTTTTCGCGGGTGATATGAATAGTAGTGGGCAGGGTTGAGAATATTGCTGTATTGTATTAGAATTGAACAGTATTCAGCATGAGCTGCGACTATGAACAGTGGGTTTTTACTAAAAATTTCTGCTGGAGTAGTGCTGATATGCCGCCAATATTAATTGGTCCTTCGACGAGGTTAATCTTTAGCCTGACAGTCACTTGGGATAGCAAAGCGATTTGTGAAGAGGAGCGGCAGTTTACATCTGCTTAGTATTTTAAAGCCCAGCGATGAGTTGGGCTTTATCATATTTAGGGTTTGATTAAATGATTCCAGTCACTTTTCAAAATATCCCCCAATATCAACATAAATCTTCGTGATTCCTTTTTTAATTGGGCGTTAATTGGTTCATTATTTCTATGATGCGCGGTTTCAATATATAAAAGTAAATTTTCATTTTTGACCTTTAATTTCATTATGATATAAATGCCTTTTTGAGGATGACTTCGGTCTTTTTCTTCTAACCTTATTACCTTTCCCTTTAACCTGCTTTCTCTGCATATCTTATGTGATATGTTTTCTATGATATTTAATAAAGCGAAGGTGTATTTATATCTTATTTCATCGAATATTCGATGCTCTTTTATCACTCCATATTCATATTCTGTAATTAAAATGGTATTTTTATCACAGTCTTGTATGGCCTTAGTGTAACAATGATGACTAAATATAACTCTTACATATAGTTCGCCTTTTACCTTATTTTTAGAACTATCCTTATATTCATATTTGATTTTGATAGTTTTAGGTGCCATGTGGGAAAGATCAAATGACTCGTTTGTTTCAGGATGAGTATAAGTTCTATTATGATAGACCTGCTCATTCCATTTGTATGTTCTGTGGGCCAATACATAATTACCTTTCATTTTTTATTTTTGATAATAAATAATTTAACCCACACATTCAAATTATTTATATTTTATGTTTTTAATTAAATAGAGTGGGTAAATTGGCTTTATTGCCAAATATAATAAAACGGCAGACGAAGATATCATGCAAATAAAAGCGCATAGACGTTGGCTTGGTAATCAAGCGACAAAAATATCGACAGAAAGTGGTAACTTGATGATAAATAGCACAATTGGTGTACTTGCTAATCCTAAAAAGCCATTAAGGTCATTGGCATTTTAGATGGAAAATTGTCTCTCCCAACGGAAAAAGAGTTCACTAAATATAATAGTGAAATCCTTTAAACTTTTGAGGGAAGAAAGCAAACTGAAGCGATATTATCTCAGTTTATTGATTTTAATGAATATTAAATCAGCAGTAAATAATTGAGGGGAGCGTTATTACTCCAGCCCCAATTCCTTCAATTTCCGTGTGATGGTATTCCTGCCCCAGCCCAGCAAACGAGCAGCTTCTTGCTTATGTCCATTGGTATGCTCCAGTGCACAATTAAGCAGAGTACGTTCCAGCAGCGGCAGGGCATCAGAAAGCAGATCGGTTTTTCCCTCTTGTAGAGCATGCTGCGCCCATTTTGCCAGCAATGCAGACCAATCCTCATAAGAAGAAACAGGAGGAGGCAGAAGCAAGTTTTCCGTTTGCCCTGGGGATTGGCTTTCAATTAAGTCAGTCGGAAGATCTTGCACCAATACTTCTTTGCTGGCGGCCATGACAGTCAGCCAACGGCAGACATTTTCCAATTGGCGGACATTTCCCGACCACGGTAAGCGAGCCAAGGCAAGTTCTGTATCAGGATGCAGAACTTTGGTTTCAACGCCCAGCTCTTTGGCAGTTTGTTGCAGGAAATGGTGAGCCAGACGAGGGATATCTTCTATCCTGTCCCGCAATGGAGGCAGTTGAACCCGAATGACATTCAAACGATGGTAAAGATCTTCACGGAATTTACCTTCTGCCACCCGTTGTTCAAGATTTTGGTGAGTGGCTGCAATGATGCGGACATCGACTTTTATCGGCGCATAACCCCCAACCCGATAAAATTGACCTTCAGCCAGTACCCGCAGCAGACGGGTCTGAATATCCAGCGGCATATCACCGATTTCATCCAAAAACAGAGAGCCGCCATTGGCTTGTTCAAAACGCCCATGGCGTACTTGGTTTGCACCTGTAAACGCGCCTTTTTCATGACCAAACAATTCGGATTCGATTAAATCTTTCGGAATTGCGGCCATATTCAAGGCGATAAATGGAGCGGAAGCCCGCGGGCTATGACGATGTAAGGCTTGGGCGACCAACTCTTTACCAGTGCCAGATTCCCCATTGATTAACACGCTGATGGAGGAACGGGAAAGCCGGCCAATAATCCGGTATACCTCCTGCATGGCTGGTGCTTCCCCAATCATATCTGAGACAGAGGCGGCCACTTGTGGATTGGCGATGGATTGATGTTGCTCGCGATAATGACTCAATGCCCGTTCAACCAGTGCAACGGTTTCATCGATATCAAAGGGTTTTGGCAGATAATCGTAAGCGCCGTGCTGATAGGCACTGACAGCGGCATCCAGATCAGAATGAGCAGTCATAATGATGACCGGAAGCTGTGGATGAGTCTGTTTAATCTGATTGAGCAGGCTTAGCCCGTCTAATCCGGGCATGCGGATATCTGAGAGCAGAACTTCGGGGCTGCCCTGTGATAAAGCGGTCAGTACTGAATCTGCATTCTCAAAACTGGTACATTCCATACCTGCGCCACTCAGCGCCCGTTCCAGTACCCAGCGAATAGAACTGTCATCATCAACGATCCAGACTTTTCCCCGTTGCATAGTCATCCTCACTTCTTGATCAACTGATTATTGGTCGGTTATTTTTTGATAGGCAAGTAAATGGAAAATTCCGTGTGCCCCGGCCAACTGGAAAATTCGAGCTTCCCAGCATGCTGAGTAATTAGATTACGGGCGATGGATAGCCCAAGTCCAGTACCGCCTTCATGCCCACTGACCATCGGGTAAAAAAGTGTATCCTGAATATTCGTGGGAATGCCCGGCCCGTTATCTTCAATATCAATTCTGGCAGCCAGACGGTAACGTTCACCCTGTAGGGTCATCTGGAATGCGGTTCGTGTTCGCAGAATGATAGTACCGCCTTTTTCTCCCAGCGCTTGCAGGGCGTTGCGGGTGATATTCAGTAAGACTTGCTCGATTTGATCAGGATAATGCGCCAATTCGGGCAGGCTGGGGTCATAATCTTTGATTAGCGTGACATTGGCTGGCATTTCCAGCGAAACTAACTGATAGACACGTTCAACGACATGATGGATGCTCTGCCTGGTTTGGGTTCCCGGATATTGCGGCCCCAGCAATCGATCAACAAGCGCGCGCAACCTGTCCGCTTGTTCGATAATCACTTGCGTGTATTCCCGCAAAGACGGCTCCGGCAGTGCTTTGGCAAGCAGCTGAGCTGCTCCCCGCAACCCTCCGAGAGGGTTTTTGATTTCATGTGCCAGCCCCCGAACCAATTCCCGCGCAGCCGCTTGCTGTGCTTGTTGTATCTGCTCTTGGCTTAACCGGCGTTGACTATCCATAGGCGCCAGTTCCAGCAAGATAAACTGTCCGGAAATTGGTTGGGCACTGAGCGACATAACATGAGAGTGATTGTTGATAACCAAGATAACTTCGTTATCAGTAAAACCATGGCCGCGAATCAGACTCGAGCGCATCAACTCTGTATCCAGTGAGATATAGCTGAATAGAATGGGAAGAGGCGTACCGAATAATTTGCGTGTACTTGGTGCCAGCAGTTGCATTGCAGAATGGTTGGCGTAACGGACAATCAAATCATTATCCAGTACCAGAACGCTGTTTATCAGTGAATCGAGAATTTGTTCTGCTTCGGGCAAATTAACCATTGTGATTCAATCTCTGCACTTTTTTGGTGCATTGTAGTCTATCCAGCTTAACGCGATGAGTCATTCGTTCTGTAGGTATATTTTTATTTCGTCTGGAACGAATATTCAGGATAGCATGCGTGTGTGGGAAAAAAGCCCATCTTATGATGGGCTAAAAGTTTCACGGCAACAAAAAAGGGACAGCAGCAAGGCCATCAAAATACAGGTTAAAAAATTACACGCTGTAATACAGTTCAAACTCCAGAGGATGTGGAGTCATACGGACACGCTCAATTTCACCTTTCAATAAATTGATATAAGCATCAATCGCATCATCAGTGAAAACACCACCGCGGGTCAGGAATTCACGGTCTGCATCCAGCTCAGCCAAGGCCTCATCCAAAGAAGAGGCGACGGTTGGGATCTCTTGTGCTTCTTCTGCCGGTAAATCATACAAGTTCTTATCCATGGCATCGCCCGGATGGATTTTGTTGATAATACCGTCAAGCCCTGCCATCAACAGTGCGGAGAACGCCAAATAAGGGTTCGCAGCCGGATCAGGGAAGCGGACTTCAATACGGCGGGCTTTCGTACTGGCGACAACCGGAATGCGGATAGAGGCTGAACGGTTGCGGGCAGAGTAAGCCAGCATGACAGGCGCTTCAAAACCAGGCACCAGACGTTTGTATGAGTTGGTGGTTGGGTTAGTGAAAGCATTCAATGCACGGGCATGCTTAATAATGCCGCCGATATAGTACAGGGCCGTTTCAGACAGGCCGCCGTATTTGTCGCCGGCAAACAGGTTTGTGCCATTTTTAGACAGAGACATGTGGCAGTGCATGCCGGAGCCATTATCGCCAACCAGCGGTTTTGGCATAAAGGTGGCAGTTTTGCCAAATTTATGGGCAACGTTATGAACCACATACTTATAAATCTGAGTTTCATCCGCTTTTTTGGTCATGGTATTAAAGCGGGTAGCCACTTCATTTTGCCCGGCGGTTGCGACTTCGTGGTGATGTGCTTCAACCACCAACCCCATTTCTTCCATGGTCAGACACATTGCTGAACGCAGATCTTGGGAAGAATCTACTGGCGGAACCGGGAAGTAACCCCCTTTGATGCCGGGACGATGGCCTTTATTGCCGCCTTCATAACGTGTTCCGCTGTTCCATGCGGCTTCGGTATCATCAATATGGTAATACGAGCCGGAAATAGAAGTACCGAAGCGGATGTCATCAAACAGGAAAAATTCAGGTTCTGGGCCGAATAAAACCGTATCGGCGATATCACTGGCCCGCAGAAAATCTTCTGCGCGTTTAGCAATGGAGCGGGGATCGCGGGTATAGCCCTGCATTGTGCCCGGCTCCAGAATATCGCAGCGCAGAATAAGCGTGGTCACGTCGAAGAAAGGATCAAGCATAGCCGTGCTTGGATCCGGCATCAGTACCATGTCAGATTCATTGATGCCTTTCCAGCCACCGATAGATGAACCGTCAAACATTTTGCCATCTTCGAAGAAATCTTCATCAACTTGATGGGCAGGTATGGTGATATGTTGTTCTTTACCTTTGGTATCAGTAAAACGTAAGTCAATAAACTTCACCTGATGTTCTTCAATCATGGATAAAACATGTTCAACGGACATACTGAGTTCTCCTGGTTTGCATCAGCCGGATAAAACGGGGCAAAAAATTTACTGTTTTATTCTGGGCTACTGTATATCTCTGTACAGTCAATTTTTACGAGATTTCTATTGCAAAAAGAAATGCGAAAAGTGTGCCAACTTTTTAAAAGCCTTTAAGATCAGCACGTACAACCTAGATGGATCGAAAAATAAACAGATGAAAAAACGATTTTAACGGCGCTTGCACCAAATTGGAGAGCGTCAAGTTTATAGTTGCATCATTATGGTGCAATAGGGCGTATCATTAGGATAACAGCGCGTTTTTTAGACGCATTTTCTGGAATAAAAATAAAGTGCGTAATTTGGGGGATTCAAATAGGGAGTGTCTGTAACTTGTTTATTTACCAAAATGCTGTAAATCCCCGTCACTTAGACGGGGATAAATTCACTTTTCTGCACCTATGTTTTTATCTGAATGCAGAAAATTTCTATAGATAGTTAATCCCTTAGTTACCTTAATTTAAATCATTATTAAGGGTAAGTATCTATATAACCCTGCCAAATGTTTCCATAAACAACATCAGGATCAAGATCATTTCCTATTTGATAATCAAAGAAAATTAGTCCGTCATTACCATCTTGATAACCCAGATTATTATTTAAAAGATTATAGGGGATGGAAATTGTTAATGTAGCTGTCTTCCCTCCTTCATCATCGGGATTAGTTGGTACTCGACCTGTAAAAGACGTTATGAACGTTCTGGTGCTGGAAGTAATGTATAAATTTAATTTAATTTCAGTACCAAAAGGCACTTTACTTGTGTCAGTGGGATCATTGGTTCCCGTTACCTTGACAAATAACCCTGGATCATCTGTTGTGGCTGTAAGTATAGCATCGTCATTAATTATACTATATTGATCCATAGGGCCACGACCAGACGAATTGTAAACTGTGCATGCTTCATAGGTTCTAATGACATCTGTCCAAGGCTTATTTGGCCTGCCTTTATAAGTGAAGGTTAATGGCCTGGATTTATAATTATCTATACTTCCTATTTCTTTGATGACTACAAAACTTAAATGTAATAATTTATTTTCATTAAATATGATATAAGGTAGTTCAAAATAACTTTGTAAATCACTCCCTTGTAATATTTTAATAACTTTCTTAGTATATTCTTTGTTTACAAAAAATAGAATGGAATCTCCACTTTTAGGATTATCATAACTAATTTTTACATAAAATTTACTTGATCCATCCGATTTTAAACCAAGTCCCAAAAGATTTAATATTTGTGGTTCAGGATATTTTTCTTCAAGCTCATCTAAATTTTTATCAACAATATATATTGTATGCATTGCAGCAATGGGGTCTGTCAATCCTAATATTTGTGCAAATAAATTAAGTTTTGAACCTACTGATTTTATGGGATGAACAAAAAATAGAATATTGCCACTTTCATTTGTTTCAACAATAAAACCTTTGTATTGCCCTTGTGGTTGTATTTTTATTTTTGTTGTATTATCGCGATCATATATTGTCACTGCATCAAATTGCAATTCATCCAGTGATGATACAAATATTTTTGCCTTTCTTAATGGAGTTCCATATTTGTCTCTCACAGTGGTTGTAACTTTAGTATATATATTTTTAGGATAAGTCCCAGATGCTAAAGGGATTGCTAGAAAAGGGGAATCGATATCTAATCTTAACGTTTTTAGGTCTATATCATCTACCGTATAGTTATTCATATTTTCCTCATTTGTCTATAGATGATAAAAATATAATGTCGATGTTTTTTAACTAAAGTGTTAATGTCGTTATGTTAGGAATTTTCTGTATATACTTTGATGCTTATGATGCGTTTTTTTCATTCAGGCTATCATTTAGATGATAGCCTGGATATATCAATACATTTTTATCGGTAATTGATCTTATTGTTGGGTTTCAATCTCAGCTGACCATACCTTGCTATGCATTATCTTTCCATTATATGAGAAAGTATAATCTAACTGGATAGTTCCAGCGCGGTTACTATAAGCTGCTATATTCTCTAAATCCGCAAGAGGAATATTAATTACTGTGTAAATTCCATCGCTATGAGTTGCTATTTCTTTAGATTGATAGTTCGTAATTCCATTTTTGTTTCCTGAGTTTATATATGAATTTAAAGTCACTATGGTACCTATGGGCACATTATCTGTTACATTTGTAGAATCATTAGTTCCTAGTATTTTTATAAACAGTCCTTCACCTTCTCCATGTGGGTATTTAATTATATTATCGTAATTAACCTTACCATTATTTGCTATCGTTACGCCTTCATTAACACCTAGGCTTGTATAAACAATACAGCGTTCATAATTTCTTGATATACCATCTTCGGGGCTATATGGTATACCTCCCATATAGGTTAATGGCAGCGGCATAGAAATTAATGAGCCTCCTGTTTCTCTAACGATAATATAAGATAATTTAGATTCAACCCCATACTGAAAAATTTGATAAGGTAATTGGAAATTAGGAATTCCTAATTCATCTTTTGGAGATTTAATCGTTACATAGTGGCCTGAATATTGAGGATTTTTTCCTTGTGTAGCAACAAGAAAAAACACAGTGTCGCCTGGGAGTGGGCTTTTATATTTTGGTATTGTAACTATGAAATTTTTCTCATTATCTTCAGCGATCAAAATCCCAATAGGATCATAGCCTAAAATACTTGGAGACCATGCTGCTTGATCACTGCTGGTGGGTTGCCCACCATAAATAGAATAAATAGGAGGGGCATAACCTTCGTAAGAAAAAATGCCAAAAATAAGAGTGGTTAATTGTGCTTTACCTGGCGTTGATGCTTGTGCATGGACATAAAAGATGATTTGCCCATTTGCGGCTGAATTGATAAAAAAACCATCTCTTTCATTAAAAGGAGAAATAGGCAACATTGTGCTGCTATTATTACCCAACGGATCAGAAGAATAGGAGAAAATAGTTAATTGGCTTTCTTGGCTCGATGATATGAATATTGGTATGTCAGACAATGGTTTTTTATGCGTTTGGTCAAGCAAAACTGTATGCACTTTAGTCGTACCAGCATTTGTTGGCTTATTGTCTTCATATGGTGATTGTAAATATACATTATCGACGATAAGAGCTAGAGAATCTTCGTTAATATCCTTAGCGTAACGAATGAAATTGCGACCCTCAAAATCTGCAATGTTATTTGAACTAATATCAAATGTAATTTTGTCTCCATATGATGCATTGTTTTTAACAAGGCATTGAATGGTAAGAGTGGCAATTTTTTGTGATGAATCTAGTAAAAATGGGACTGGAGTAGAGGATGTAATATCAGCGTCATTAACTGTAGTAAACTTAATTCCTCCCGTTATATTTTTAATGAAAATGCTAGCTGTTGGAGCTAGGGTTGAAGTTGAATTGACTGTAATGGTAAGTGGAAAAGATTGGCCTATTATCAAGTCACCACTTGCTTCTAAGCTATATTTAACATCTGGTTTGTTTTTAGTCTTGGTAGTTGATCCTGACATATCTAACCTCATTTATATAAAATAATTGTTTTTATACTGAATTTACCAGTGCTAATTTTATTGATATAAACGTCACTGACTATTTTTTGTTTATGATATTTTTTATTTCTTGATTTCTTGATTTCTTGATTTCTTGATTCAGTGAAAATATTATTTAGTTTGTAATATTTATTGAATCATATTCATACAATACACTTTCTAATCTAATGAATATAATGAAAAATAGTTATCGCGCGATAACAAAATTATATTGTTGAAAGTATTCAATGTAATTGAATGTAAATATATATATGTGCATTTATTTTTACAACAACTCGGAGTAATGAAAGTGTTCTATGCTAATTTTCGATAGTTTTTTGAAAAAATAAACCAATTAGTATGTAAACTGAGAAGGAATAGTGAGGTGTTTAGCTACCTCCCGTTGTGTTGGCTTTGTGGCATAAACCATCCGGATATGATGAAGACTATACCAAGATGGTATCAATTTCTAGAAAACTGTTTATTATATTCACAGTATTTATGTGACCTTGGCCACTTTATTTAGTGGCCAATTTTAAAATTGTAATGCCTAATTAACAGAGGAGCTTATTGTACTGCATATTAATAGCCCTTTAGCATCATATGAGTTGTCGATTTCATCTGTAATTGAGTTATATATTTTATAACCATCGCCAGACTGAAGCTTAAGTCTTAAATCTCCTTTCTTTACATTGGTGCTATGATAATAAAACACTCCCCAATTATAAAGGTTTTTAAATTCGTCATGAACTGATCTTCCATTACTATTAGATTTAAAATCTTCTATTGTATAGTTTACAAAATGAGCGCCATTACTAGAACAATCAATTCCATCATTAGCAGAAAAATAAATATCTTGATTGTTTCCTGGATTGAACATTAAATATCTTCCAGTGGTTAATATATATTCATGCAACTCAATGACCCCATTTTTTCTGTTAATCATTGCTTGGATTTTCCCTGTGCCATTTCCATTAACAGTTATAGGTCCTTTATTATACTCCCCTAGACTAACCATATTTTGGTCAAGATTAGTGTTTATAGGGATAAATTTGTAAGTTAGATCTGATGTATCAAAGTCTTCATTTGGTTTTTTCGATGATCTCAATCTTGCCGCTAAACTTAGAAAATAGTTATAAGGTTGTGGTTCTTTGAATATTTGATTCGCTATACTTTCATTGTTTATATTGTAAGCATACATGACTGCAGTGTTAACCTCAGGATCAAAACGAACTGAATTACTCGCGCCCGTATTACTAGTTTCTTCCTCTCCTGTTTTTTGATTATGCATCTTCAATGTCACTTTGATATCTTTACCCACGCCAACATGGCTATTCAATGTTGCGTATAAATACCCTTCATCATCTGTTGTGAATGGCGTTGCTTCATTTTTAGGGTTATCAGGCTGAGTTTTAGGTAATTCATTTGTATCGATCTGAGTTTGATCATGCGCCCAATTAACGTTACTAAAAGTATGGCGTTTAATGGCATCATTTGTACCTTTTTTAGTAATCAGGGCTCTGTATAGATATTTATCCTTTCCATTACCAATGAGTGGTTTTTTCGAATCAAAAGGTCCATTAGAGCCGCCTTGTTCAACGCCATAAACTTCAATTTTTTTGATATCAAAATCGATTGGTGGTTCTTGAAAATTTATAGGCTCTGAACAATTCTGTTTGGAAGGTTTGGGGGCATTCACAATATTAAGGCAGACAGTTGCCTCTCTTATTACTGGATCCGGATCTTTCTGCGTACTGTACAAAAATACCGCTAATTTCCCGCCGGTTTGAGCAGTCACATCTTTTGTATCTGACAGCCAAGTTTCATTTGGTTTTGAACCGGCAGGCAGGTTCAATTCCCATTTAAATTTGATCTTTTGCTCTGCATAAGGCGTTGTTTTGTTACCAGACTTTAAGACGACATTTGTATCGATTTGGTAGGCTTTCTGTCCATCAGGTGGAACAGTTCCATTTTTGGGCGTCAGTGTTATTTTTTCAATGGTTGGCCATTGGAATTCCACAGGTGGCGCTGACTTGGCATTCTTATCGTTAGTCGAAACGGTAACAACTACATTTGAAGCCTCAACGGTGCTGGTAAGTTCTGCCTTGAATTGGCCATTTTTACTGTCATCTCCTTCTTGTGATAAAGAAGTGAGTGTGACACCTTTAATCTTTGGCTCCCAATCCCAATGCACATTTTCAATTGCCTCCGGTTTTCCATCGGCATCGGTGATGGTGGCCGTATAAATATAGGTTTCATAAATCGCCTGAGGAGTGGGTTTATCTGCTTGGATTGTAATATGTTCCGGCTTAAAAGAGACTACTTGTTGCGCTTTAACAGGGGCTTGCTCTTCAATGGCGAGCGATACAGCAATGTTATTTACTGCTGTTGTACTGCTCAATTTTGCGTATAAATATCCTCCATCATCTGTTTTTGTACTTGGATATTCGAGATTAAGGCCTTTAACTTTTTTATCTGAATCCCATCTTACATTGGCGATTTCCTGATTGGGGACAGGGTTGCCATTAATATCGGCAACGACAGCAGAATAGGTATAGTGATGGATACCATTTGCGGTTAAAAACGGTTTATCTTCAGGTTTAACTTTAATAATCCCTTTTTGAATATGATAACTCTTGGTGTCAGCAACAAAGGCAACCAATTTTTGGGCGTTAGCTGGTTGCTGCTTTCCGATAACAAGAGAAACGAGTAGCTTATCAATGGCTTCTGTACTGGTTAAGGTTGCGGTTAATTTCCCATCGGGAGCCGTTGTATCACTGTTAGGACGAAGCTTAAGGTTTGGGTTGTGGCTTTCATCTTGGCCCTCCTTTGTCACACTCCATTGCAAGCTCTCAATTTTTTGCGTTCTCACTGGCTGCCCTCGACCATCAACGACGATACCGGTAAAGGTATAGGAATGTTGGCCATTTGCGCTTAAGGGGCCTGGAAGATCGACATCCAGTCTATTGTCTTGAATATGGTAGCTGGCTGTATCGGCAATAAAGGACACCGCACGTTCTGCATTAACCGGTTTTTGATTGTCAATGGACAGTGATACCATGACATTTTCTATAGCGTCATTACTTGCCAGAGTTGTGGTTAATTTCCCGTGCTCATCGGTGGTGAGATCGCCTTCTTGCGGTTCCCAAATCAGCCCATCTACATTTTTATCTTTACTCCATGTCACATGGGGTATTTTTTGCGTTCTGGCGGGGTTCTTCTGATGATCCAGAATCACTGCCGTAAATTTGTAGGCTTGTTTACCATTCGCCACTTGGGTCTCTTGGGGTGAAACGTTAATTCTATCGACATAAAAATTGGCAGCAGTTTCATTAAAACTGACTTCGCCTACTAATTGCGGAGGCTGGCCATTGAATTGGAGGTAAACTTTGACATTTTCATGTGGCTGGGTGCTGGTTAAGATGGGTTTAAGATTGAATTGCCCATTGCCATCAAGCGCAACAGAAGTTGGCTGTTGCCAATTAATGAATTGCAATCCTGATTCTGGGCCGGTTTTGGGTTCGGTGGCCCATTGGACGTTATCAAGAGTGATATTTTTTATTGGTGAGTTATTTACCGTATCAAAGGTCACAATAGGGTTAAAGGTATACCCGTCTTCTTTATTACCGGTAGCAGATAAGGGGCCCGATGGAATAAAATTGGCTTCTGACTGTTTTTTCACCATAAATGGGCGGACAATAACCATGATTTCAACCGGGACCGATTTTTGGTTATCTGCCATTTCAGCCAAGGCATAAATTGGGTAATTATTATTTTGATTATTACCGGGCAAATAAGTTGGCAGAGTCACTTTGATTGTATTGCCCGTATTAGAAGATAGCTTTCCACCGTGTTCTATAAAATCTTTATTAGTTGTCCAATGAATTTGCTTAACAGATTCATTGGACGATAATGTCGCTTTAATATCTTGTTGTTCATGACTGAACCCAACGAGTGTTGCAGGAAGGGACAGTTTTGCAATGGGCTTTTTCTGATGCTCAAGTACGATATTGTTATTTCTTTCCACTAAATCATAACGGCTGCTCGCTAATGTCCGCATCGATGTGACATTTTCTGGCGATAATTGAGCCCTAAGAGGCGTTCCCAATTTATAGTTTAAACTGGCCAAAAATTGAGTTTCAGTATGATTACTTTCTCCTTGTTTATAATCAACACCCAAGGTGAATAGCGGAATGGGGGTATAAGTCAGACTCAGTTTGGCCAGGCTCGGATTTTTCTGCTTGGTATCACGGTTGAACAACGTAATGTTATCGCCAAAATATTGCTCATAAGCGAGTTTGGCTCCCAAATTAGGGTAAGCCGGAAGGAAAAATTCACCTTGAATGTCATAACCGTTAGCAGGGCGTTCATGATAATTCTGAAAATTTCGAGAATTCTGCCAATGGCTTAAGCGCCAATACGTATTGGCCGAGAGTTTAATGTAATCTCCCCAAATTTCGCCCCCTAATCCCATCCGCTGATTTTGCCCTGTAAGATCGTGATCATAAAATGTATTCAGTCCATACATCCAGTTTTGGTAAAAATAACGTCCTCCTAATCCGATATTAACGGTATTTCGGTTATCTTTGTGACGGTAACCTACCTGAGAAAAAAACAACCAATCGGTTTTGTTATCGTAGAAGGGCAGTAATAAATCGAATGAGTTATTTTCCAGTGTGCCTTTTTTATCTAACCCAAAGTTAATTCGGGCCATACCAAATTGGGATAGCCATTTTTGTGTCTCAGAGGAAACGGTATTGTTGAATTTCCCTAAAGCATAAGATCTTGCTTGCTCAGCCAGCTCGGAAGGTGAAGAGGATAGGATATGGCTCGCAGTATGCAAATTTTTTACAATATAATCAGTAGATTCAGCGTGTAAGGTTTCATTGTTTTTTTTTATATGATTTTCTTTATGCGTAATCGAATTTAAATTTTTTTGATTTAATGCGTTAACTTGAATCGCCATATTATCTTTCGCATCTATTTCTTGCGAAAGTGTTTTAGCTGTGGATAAATGCTCTTCTGCAAAGGCATTTATCATTGTAGATGGTATTAGTAATGTATAAAGAAAAACAAAAAAAACAATAAATTTACTAATATATGATGACATATAAAACCACCTCGAAGTATTTTGCCTTTGATAGCCTCTATTTTTTATGTTTTAGTCAAAAAAATGGAGCTATTTCCCTACTGTTCTATATTAGTAAGTACTGATGACTTAGTTATGAAAAGTAATTATCAGTTGATAACTAAAAGTTATCTATATATTCATTGTTATCTCAAAAGAATAAACCGCCGATGAAGTTTTTCTATCCAGAAAAATATTTCAACGGCGGTTTAAGGTGAATTTAGGTAGAATAATAATTTTTATTAAACAGTTTTAATCTCTGCTGACCAAATTTTGCTATGCATTTTTTCCCCTTTATTTGTAAAAACATAAGTTAACTGAATGGTTCCAGGCTGCATGTCATATGGCTCAATCATATTGAGGTCATCGTAAGGAATATTGAAAACCCCATAAATACTGCCATCTGATTGCTGTTTTATTTCAAAGGGTGGATAAGAAGTGATGCCATTCTTATTGCCAGAATTAATATAAGAGTTTAAGGTCACCATAGTTCCTATTGGTACTTTATCTGGTTCTGCATTAGAATCATTAGTTCCTAGCACTTGAATAAATAGGCCTGTACCAGCACCATCTGGACATTTAATTATATTGTCGTGATTAATTTTACCGTTGTTTTCTATTTTTAAACCTTTATTAACACCTAGGCTTGTATAAACAATACAGCGTTTATAATCTCTTAATACACCGTCTTCAGGGCGATATGGTGTTCCTCCCATATAAGTTAATGGCAAAGGAATTGACGTTAATGAACTTCCTATGTTTCTAACGATAATATAAGAAAATGTAGATTTAACACCGTATTTGAAGATTTGATAAGGCACACGAAAATATGGAGTTCCTAATTCACGGTTTGGATTTGTAATCGTTACATTTTGGCCTGAATATTCAGGATTGTCTCCTTGTGTACCAACAAGAAACAACACAGTATCGCCTGGAGCTGCATTATCATATTGAGGTATTGTAACGATAAAATCTCTTTCCCCATTTTTAGAGGTCAAATACCCAATAGGTTCATAGCCTAAAATGCTTGGTGGCCATACGATCTGGCTACTATCACTAGGTTTTCCGCCATAAAGGGAATAAATGGGGCTAGCATAACCTGCGTTAAAAGTACCAAGGATGTTAGAGATTAATTGTACTTTTCCTGATAATGATTCTTTTGCGTGAACGTAAAGAGTGATCTGCCCGGATGAATCTGAATTGATCATCATTCCATCTTTATGCTCAAATGAAATAATAGGCAGTATTGTATCACCTGCATTATCAGAAGAATAAGATAAGAGTTTTAAGTGATTGTTTGGGACTGAAGTTATAAATATGGGCGTATTAGATAATGGATTGTGATACTTCTGATCCGTAATGACTGTATGTACTTGAGTGGTGTCTTTTTTTGTTGGAGCATTATTTATACCCGTTGATTGTAAATACGTATTATCAACGATGAGATTTAATGAATCGGGATCAATATCTTTAGCTTTACGTCTATATTGCCTGCTTATGAAACCTGCAATGTTTGAGCTAACATCAAATGTAATGTCATCGCCATATTGCGTTTTGGAGTTAACCGTACATTCAATGGTGACTGTAGCGGAAGTCATATTTCTATTTATAACAAAAGGGAAATAAATAGATGATCCGACAGGTGCTTCAGCTGGGCCTGAAAAAATGATGTTGTTTGATATGTTGCTAATTAAAATATGCGCTGCTGGAATTATTTTTTCTTTTGAATCTACCGTAATACTAAGCAAGAATTTTTGACCTATTATCAAATCTCCGTTTTCTTCCAAATTATATTTGACATTTAGCTTGTCATTATTAAGATTGATTAATTCTGACATGTTTAACCTCATTAAAATAAAGTTATTGGTTTTTATATTTAATTTGCCAGAGGTGCTTCAATTTGTTTAAATGCCTCTGACTGTTTTCTATATTGAAAATAAATTGTCAATGCTTATTATTCTGGCCTTGTATCAATATTTCCTTCCCACAATTTGCTGTATAAAGTGTTTTCCCCTGTCGAGAAGGTATATTCAAACCAGATAGTTGGAACTACACCAGTAACAGCATTTGGATAAAAACCAGAAAGCGTTTTTTCCTCAATATGAAAAACTGCTTTTGCATATCCACTACCATCGGCATCCAGCGTAGTTGGCATGAGCTGTTTGAAAGGCAATTTCAAACTATTATATTCTGTTTCTATATACATAGTCAGAGTGACTTCGGTACCCAATGGTACATTTGTTGCAGAGTTGTTTTTACCTAATACTTCAATAAATAACCCTGTATTTGGTTTTTCATGGTTGTTGGGATAGGCCTTGATATTATCAATCCCAATTGTTGTTCCATTAGGGATAATATATCGTCCATGGATTTTATCTTTGTAAGTGCTTGTGTAAATGATACAAGGATCATAGTTACGTTTTACATTAGTTGGTGGCCTATATATTACTCCGCCCTGAAACGTTAATATTGAAGGTGCAGAAGTCTTTGAGCCTGCTCCAGATTGGTAAATAGCCATATAGGAAAACTCAGTCTGGATGTTTAAATCAAATATATCATAAGGTAATTTAATGGAGTAATTATCCAAACCAAGATCTTTATCAGGATTTACTACATTATAATAATGTCCAGTAAAAATTTTCTTTGTATCTTGATTATCTTTTTTAGTGAAAAATAATATATAATCACTCGGACTAGCATTGGCATAATCTTCTACAGCGACATAAAAATGGGGATCACCATCTGAAATTAAAGGGCCGTTAAAATACCCTAAAATATTAGGCCAATGTATGGCATCAAAATAATTAGCAGGTTGAATATTAGCAATAAAGAGAGGAGAATTGGCAGCTATTGGCTTTAGAGCAATTCCTGTGACCATAGCCCCCAACTCAAGTACCATTGAGAGAGGTTTCTGTGGATAAATATTAAGTTGTATTTTCCCGGTACTATCAGAATTTATCCATGCTCCTCTAATATGACCAAATAGTTGTGTTGTCATTTTAATAGTTGGAGCGATATTATTATAAAGGTTAACGTGTTTCAATCTTGCATCTGATTGAACATCGGTTATAAATATATATGCATTAGGCAGTGGGCCACTTTCACCCATTAATGTTGTTGTTACAGGAGCAACGGCTGTTCCACTGGGAGGAATATTTTCTCCTAATGGTGCCTCTAAAAATGCATTTTTGTTTTCAATTGTCAGGGCTAATGAATCTAAGTTGATTGTTCTTGCAGTACTTTTCACATCTATTGTATTGATAATGGGTATGTCAGTTGTAATAGTAAATGTAATTTCATCCTTGTCATTTATTGGGGTATTATCTGAATTTGTTACACTTAAATAAACCGTCAATGATGATAGCGTTCCACTTCCAAACAAGGGCACACTTGTAATAGGAACGCCGTTTAGATTTAAAAATGTAACGTTTTTAGTGGATTCAAATTTAATAGTAGGTGGATTATCTTGGGGATTATTTGTTGTTAATGTAACAACTAGTGGAATAATTTGCCCTATTATAAAGGTTGAATTATTTGTTAATTCTACATCGTTTGGTAAATATGCTGCTAACACACCTTTTTCGTTATTAACCATTTTATCACCTCATGTGAATTTTATTGATATTATTATTTATAGCAACTCATTAAGCTTAGTTTGATGCGACTAATAAGATGGGGTTACATCTGCATGCTAATTTTTATGAAAAATAAAAACCAATGAAAAATAATTATCATTTGATAGATGTTTTATATCACTGCACCATATAATTAATGTGATAATCACATTTATTTATTGAATTGTGGGGCGGGGTTGCAGAGGTGGTTTATGCTTTTATTCGGCATAGAAGGAAAATAATCACCTTATAGGTAAAAGATGAATTTGATTATTTAATAAAATTTAATCTGTCTGACGCTAAAACCCCAAATTACTCCATGAAGAACGTTTTTTATTTAATAGGATTGATTATAATAAAACAATTGCTGATTTTTATCTGAAATAAATTTGTTAGATGTATTTCAATTATTATTACGATACGTAAAAACCAAACAATTAAAAATAAAGCGCTACATTCCGATGTACCCCAATGAATTTCAAGATATAACGTGACGACGAAGGTCAAGGAAATGACAAATTTGTCGTGAACGAGTTTGCCCAGCGAAAGACGGGGCTTCGGTGAGTGGCGGTTACCTCTCGTCATCCTCAGATATGCAGATAATCGTATGTCTAAAAAACGGTAACTGATCTGGGCGTAGCGAACAAATAGGATATTAGATCAAGGCATATTAAGACTGGCAAAAAGGTACAATTCACAATGCGGAAGCGGGATAAAACAAAGGAATAACCAAACTTCCAAGGTGATGCACTTCACATTTATTTCACTCTTTAGGTATAACGTGTAAAATAGCAGCATATTTGTGTTAGATGAGTGTAGCGGCGTCCTGCCACGCTGCATCCATTTAACATTTTTTCATATAGCTAAAACGGTAAAAATACTTGTCAATTAATAACTTAAGAAATATCGCCATCATCGCGCACGTCGACCATGGCAAAACCACGCTGGTTGATAAACTGCTGCAACAGTCCGGTACTTTCGGTGAGCGTGCTGCAACTACTGAGCGCGTGATGGATTCCAATGACCTGGAAAAAGAGCGTGGCATTACCATTCTTGCGAAAAATACTGCAATTAAATGGAATGATTACCGCATCAACATCGTAGACACCCCAGGGCACGCCGATTTTGGTGGTGAAGTTGAACGCGTAATGTCAATGGTTGACAGTGTGCTGCTGCTGGTTGACGCGATGGATGGCCCAATGCCACAAACTCGCTTTGTAACCCAGAAAGCATTTGCTCATGGCCTGAAACCGATTGTGGTTATCAACAAAGTTGACCGTCCTGGAGCACGTCCTGATTGGGTTGTGGATCAGGTATTCGACCTATTCGTAAACCTGGGTGCAACTGATGAGCAATTGGATTTCCCAATTGTTTATGCTTCTGCACTGATGGGGATCGCAGGTAACGATCACACTGATATGGCTGAAGATATGACTCCGCTGTATCAAGCAATCGTTGACCATGTTGAACCACCTAAAGTTGACCTTGATGGCCCATTCCAGATGCAGATTTCTCAGCTGGATTACAACAACTATGTTGGCGTTATCGGCATCGGTCGTATCAAGCGTGGCTCGGTAAAACCAAACCAAAACATCACCCTTATCGATAGCGAAGGCAAAACCCGTAACGGTAAAGTGGGCAAAGTCTACAGCCATTTGGGACTGGACCGCATCGAAACTGACAAAGTGGAAGCGGGTGATATCATCGCGATTACTGGTCTGGGCGATCTGAACATTTCCGATACTCTGTGTGAAGTCAATGCGGTTGAAGCGTTGCCAGCACTGGCGGTTGATGAACCTACAGTCAGCATGTACTTCTGCGTAAACACCTCTCCATTCTGTGGCCGTGAAGGTAAGTATGTGACTTCCCGTCAGATCCTTGACCGCCTGAAAAAAGAGTTGGTTCACAATGTGGCACTGCGTGTTGAAGAAACCGAAGATCCGGATGCATTCCGCGTTTCAGGCCGTGGTGAACTGCACTTGTCTGTTCTGATTGAAAACATGCGTCGTGAAGGCTTCGAGCTGGGTGTTTCCCGTCCAAAAGTTATCTTCCGCGAAATTGATGGCCGCAAGCAAGAGCCTTTCGAGCAGGTGACTCTGGATATCGAAGAGCAGCATCAGGGCGATGTGATGCAGGCACTGGGTGAGCGTAAAGGTGAAATGCGTGACATGCTGCCAGATGGCAAAGGCCGTGTTCGTCTTGATTACGTTATTCCAAGCCGTGGCCTGATCGGCTTCCGTACTGAGTTCATGACAATGACTTCTGGTACGGGTCTGCTGTACGCAACATTCAGCCACTATGATGATGTTCGCCCAGGCGAGATCGGCCGCCGTCAAAATGGTGTACTGATTTCTAATGGTCAGGGTAAAGCCGTTGCTTACGCGCTGTACAGCTTGCAAGAGCGTGGTAAATTGCTGCTGGGTCACGGTACTGAAGTGTATGAAGGCCAGCTTATCGGTATTCACTCACGTTCCAACGACCTGACTGTTAACTGCCTGACCGGTAAGAAACTGACTAACATGCGTGCGTCAGGTACTGATGAAGCGACAACACTGACTCCACATATTAAGAAATCACTGGAGCAGGCGCTGGAGTTCATTGATGATGATGAACTGGTAGAAGTGACTCCACAGTCAATTCGTCTGCGTAAACGTCATCTGACTGAAAACGATCGTCGTCGCGCGAGCCGCAGCAAAGACGCTTAACGGCTTATTACGCATGGCGTAATGGCAAGTTGAACATGAAGAGCTTAGGGTGTTTCGGCACCCTGAGTTTTTTATAACACCGCATTTTCCTCTAACTATCTCTTTCTCTTAATATTTCCTGTCATTTATTTTCAATCTTTAATTTTTGCGATTTTAACTATCTCCCTCGAAATATAACCGCAACCCAGTAAAAAGTAGTTTGCTTGTTTTTTTGTCTACTATCCTTTTTTCTGAATGAAATTATGATAAAAGTAACGCACGATGAAAATCAGTCGGGAGGAGTTATGCTGTATATTTTCGATATGGGTAATGTAATTATTGATATTGATTTTAAAAGGGCTCTGGCTGTCTGGAGTAATCTGAGCGGGACACCGTTGGCAACATTATCCACTAAGTTCTCATTGGGGGAGCTGTTTGAAAAACATGAATGTGGGCAAATCAGTGATGCTGACTTTGCAGAAATGATGTGTGATGAACTGGATGTTTCACTCAGTTTCGAACAATTTACTGAAGGATGGAATGCGATTTTTATTGATGTCAGGCAAGACGTTATTGAGATAATGAATAAATTGCGCGCGCAAGAGCATCGTGTAGTTGTACTGTCAAATACAAATCATCTGCATTTTGAGTATTGGCCAGAGCATTACCCTGAGATTGCAGCATCAACCGATTTTCTTTATTTATCTCACAACTTGGGCGTGCGTAAACCGACACCTGACATTTTTCAACATGTATTGGAGACAGAAGGTGTGGCAGCGGAGCAAGCCATATTCTTTGATGATGTCTTGGAACATGTTGATGCAGCAAAAGCATTAGGTATCAATGCCATTCATGTGACTGGCAGGAATGTCATCCCTGCTTATTTTGATAGGCATGATTTTTCACTTCCCACAGAAACTTAAATATTTTCCGCTCATGCATGCGGGAAATGCTTTTCTCCATTTTACCTTGCCCGAACAGGGCAAGGATCACAGGTAAGAAGAATGATCGCATTAATACAGCGTGTAACACAGGCAAAAGTTGTTGTTGAAGATGAAATTATCGGAGAAATTGGACAAGGATTACTGGTGTTATTGGGGGTCGAAAAAGAGGATGACCCACAAAAAGCACAGCGATTATGCGAAAAAGTAATGAAATACCGGGTATTCAGCGATGAACAGGGGAAAATGAATTTAAATGTTCAACAAGCGAATGGAAGCTTGCTGGTCGTATCCCAATTTACATTGGCTGCGGATACTCAGAAAGGCTTAAGGCCCAGTTTTTCCGGCGGGGCAGAACCGCAAAAAGCAGATGAACTTTATCGCTATTTTGTTGAACAGTGCCGTCTAACTGGTGTAAAAACAGAAATGGGGAAATTCGCAGCAGACATGCAAGTCAGTTTAACCAATGACGGACCTGTGACTTTCTGGTTGCAAGTATAACGCCGGTTACAAGCATAACGAAATAAAGTAACCCATCTTGTGCTGAGCGTTCCCTTAACTACACACGACAACACACAAGAGAAGGGGCTGTTTCTATGTACCACCTGAGAGTACCTCAAACAGAACAAGAGTTGGAAACCTATTACCAATTTCGTTGGGAAATGCTGCGTAAGCCACTCCATCAGCCCATTGGTTCAGAGAAAGATGGCTACGACTCGATGGCTCATCATCAAATGGTGGTGGATGAACATGGTAATCCGCTTGCTGTTGGTCGCTTATATATCAATGCGGATAGCGAAGGGGCTATCCGTTTTCTGGCGGTTCACCCTAATGTGCAACGCAAGGGATTGGGCACTCTGATTGCGATGGCTCTGGAATCTGTTGCCCGGCAGGAGGGGGTGAAACGGGTTGTTTGCAGCGCGCGGGAAGACGCGGTTGATTTCTTTGGCAAGCTGGGCTTTCAAAACCGTGGGTTGATCAATGGTGCCAAGGCCACACCAATTAACCATTTCTTGATGATCAAACCCATCATGACCCTTGACGATATCCTGCATCGCCCGGATTGGTGCGCTGAGTTGCAGCAAGCCTGGCACAAACATATTCCGTTGAGCGAAAAGATGGGGCTGCGGATCACGCAATATACTGGTCAGCGGTTTATCACCACCATGCCAGAAGCCGGGAATCAGAATCCACACCATACTATTTTCGCGGGCAGTCTGTTTTCCCAGGCTACGTTGACGGCTTGGGGGCTGATTTGGCTATTGTTGCAGGAGCGACAATTAGGAGGCGATATTATTCTGGTTGATGCCAATATTCGTTATCGGCAGCCCATTACAGGGCGCCCCAGTGCAACGGCTGATTTCAATAACATGAGCGGTGATTTGGCCCGCCTTGCCCGAGGCAATAAAGCACGCGTAAAACTGGAAGTGTCCTTGAGCGGCGAACAGGGTGTCGGTAGTGTATTCACCGGCACCTACATTGTTCTGCCGCCCGAACGTTTTGTTACAGCTTGATGCTTGTGCAGCCCTGATCCTTTACAGCCTGCTTGTCTACTGCTGAGTGCTCTGCCTCATTGGTATCCTCGGATGAGCGGGCTGCCGGAGAACAGCGGTTTGTTGAGATCATACCTTGTTCAATAGACTGTAGTTCTTTGTTTGATGCCTTATCTTCGGCAGCCAGAGTACCCGTAATGGTTTCCTTAATATTATCAGCGGAGAGGTCGCCGCTGATAGCGAGTGAGAAATTCCCTTCCCCTTGAATGTGCAGTGGAACCCAGCCCCATTGAGGGAGAATATTCAAATTGGCATTCATCCCTTTGAAACTAAGGCTAAAAGGTGTTTGGGGAGGGCGTTGCTCCGCCGTAGCGGTAATTTGCAGTAATCCATCATGGGTAAAGGCATTCAATTTATCAATGGTGATTTTTTCATTGGCGGCATGTAATTGCAGATAAGGCCGGATAATTTCAATTTTGTTGAATGTTGCTCCGGCAGCTTGTAGAGATGCCTGACCATTCCACAGCCCCCATTTGCCCTCTTTCAAAATCTCCATCTTTTCCACATGACCTGCGAGGGTGGTGAACTGGAGCGGAAAATGGGGATTGGTATCAATCAGCAACGTGTTATTGATAGTGATGTCATCTAGCGTTAAACCGGATATCCACTTAGGGGCGGGCGATTTAAAATAGTTGAGCCAGTTTGATGGCAAACTATAGAGCAGCCCTGATATGGAACTGTTTTTGAGAGTCAATTGCCGATTTTTACGATCCCACTGAGATTGGATATTGAACAGTCCTTTTTGATAATGAGTTGTCAGATTGGCAATGGTGAACAGGGAGCCAGAAAAACGCAGTTTCCCAAGCGTATCGCTGAACTGTGCATCATTGAAGGTGATGTTCATGGCATTAAAATCGATCAATCCATCCTCAGCCTGCCAACTGCCATCGACCAGCCCCAAGTTTTTAATCGTGCTGTCCAGATAATCAACAGACCAGCCTTTTCCCTGCAATTTGGCATTGGTGATATTGAGATCTTTGATGTAAGTGGCCGGAAGGTGGCTGATTTTCTCTTTCAATGCCTCCAGAGTGTCGGGAGACTGCCAGCGGATATCGCTAACCAGAAGATTATTCCAGTGCCAACTGCCATCGGGGGATTGCTGACCGTCTCCAGAAATGGCGCCCTGCAAAAATGTTGCGCCAAACGAATCAATATTCAGGGTGTTATTCTGGTAACGGCCCTGTACAACGATATTTTCAACAGGAATGCCATTCCATTGAATTGAGTTGGCGCTGAACTGATATTGGCCGTGGCCAAACGGTTTCTCTGCCGTTGGAAACCAAGGGGCGATCCCTCCGGTGATATTTTCCCCTTTAATGTCTGTCTTGGGAGTCTTGACCTGAATATTCATTTGATTCAGTTGTAAAACATCAGCTTTTAAAACGAGAGGAAATTGATTGCCAGATAACGTGAGAGTCCCTTGCTGCAAAGTGAAACGCTGGAAGCGCTGGGGAGTGAACAAATCTTGCCATTTGAAATCGATGTTAATGTGGTTGGCACTCAGTGAAGAAGGGCTTTGTTTATCGCGAATGTCCACATGGCTCAATGTCAGGGTGAAGGGAGACTGCCAGTGATGGCTGATAGTTTCAATACTGACCTGATAATGTCCTTGCCGGTTGAGCCATTGACTTAATTGTTTCGCCCCCCAATGCGTCTGAATAGCAACATAGAAGACGATGATTGTCAGGATCAATAACAATAAAAGAGTGATAAAAAGCCTTCCTAACCACTTCATGATCTCACCTCGATTCCCCCAGAAAGAAGCCCTTTTATGCCGCAAAAAGAATATGTACTCAATAGATGGCAGTGTCAAAAATAAGAATTAGTCCCTTTTAGGTGATGTTAGTTTAGATAATGCGAATGGCTGCGCAAAAATATGAATGCATAAAATAAAACTCCCGCTGAAGGGCGGGAGTAATAAAAATATTCAGCTGGTTGATTATTTTTCTGGCGGAAAAATCAGGTTAAGCAGAATGGCAGTCAGGCCACCGGCGGCAATTCCCGAAGAGAGTAAATTCTTCACCCAATCAGGGGAAAATTGCAAGATCAGTGGTTGTTGAGAAACACCCAAACCAACTGCCAATGATAGAGCGATGATCATAATTGCACGGCGATTGAGTGGCTCGCGGGATACGATTCTGACGCCAGAAGCCGCAATGGTACCAAACATCACAATTGTGGCTCCTCCCAAGACCGGTTCAGGAATATGCTGTACAAAACCGGCTACGGCAGGGAATAACCCCAGTAAAACCAACATGGAGGCAATGAGATAACCGACATGGCGGCTGGCAACGCCAGTCAGTTGGATAACGCCATTGTTCTGGCCAAAGCAAGAGTTTGGAAAAGTATTGAATACCGCAGAAACCATAGAATTAAGACCATTTGCCAGCACACCGCCTTTGATACGCTTCATATATAGCGGGCCGCTGACAGGCTGCTCGGAAACATCTGAAGTTGCCGTGATATCACCGATAGTTTCCAGCGATGTCACCATAAAAATCAAAATGAGAGGGATCAACAGATTCCAGTCAAAAGAGAGCCCGTAATAGAACGGAGAAGGAATGGAGATAACAGGGGCATCTTCTTTTGGCATGGTTTGGGGAAGCATGCCCATATACCAGGCCACCAGATAACCTGTCGTCATGGCAATGACCAGAGAGGCAACCCGCAGGTAAGCGTTCTTTTGGCGATTCAGCAGGATGATAACTGCGAGAACGACACCTGCCAGCAGCAAATTTTTCGGAGCACCAAAGGTGCCTTGCTGAATTGCAGAGTAACCTCCGCCAATGGAGGTCAACCCGACCTGTATCAGTGACAGGCCGATAATCATTACCACGATGCCGGATACCAGAGGCGTAATGACTCGCCTTGCCAGATGCAACATGCGGGAAAGCACAATTTCAGTTGTTGAGGCGATCATCAGCGTACCGAATAACGCAGCCATCATGGTTGGAATATCTGCACCACCATTCTTTAGCGCCAGCCCACCCATAATCAGCGGTGCAACAAAGTTAAAACTGGTTCCTTGAATGGAAAGCAGGCCAGAACCAATTGGCCCCAACGAGCGAATTTGGATAAGCGATGCCAGACCTGAGGCAAACAAAGACATGCTGATAATGCGTTGTGTATCTTGTTCTGGAAGCCCAAGCGCCTGGCAAATTAACATTGCCGGCGTAATAACCGCAACGAACATTGCCAGTAAATGCTGGCATGCAGCGAATAAGGCGTGGGGAAGCGGAGGCTTATCTTCGAGGCGATAGAGCAGTTCAGTGTCTGATTTTTTGGAAACTTCTGATGAATTGGACTCACGAACGGAATTGAGCATATTGTGAAATTCCCGATTAACAAAAAAACGCAATTTAAATGATCTATATCAGTAAAGCAATCGTTTGCGTTTAATTTTCATTATAAAAAACGACTTAATTCCGTCACATTTTTAAATGTTTTAACTTGTGTTTATTAATAATTTTCTTTCTAATCCAATCCCTACCTGCTCTTGGCGTTTTTATAGGATGATTATAACGTCACATTAAATTAACATAATATTAACAATGGAAGAGGTACATAAATGTATCATCTGGATATTTATGGCACGCTCGTTGCTGCCACTCTTGTTTTGCTACTAGGAAGAAAACTCGTACAAACAGTTCCATTTCTCGAGAAATATACAATCCCCGAGCCAGTTGCCGGCGGATTATTGGCAGCTTTCACTTTGCTGATAGTGAAACAGTTGACGGGTTGGGAGGTCTCTTTTGATATGTCTCTCAAAGATCCCCTCATGCTAACTTTCTTTGCCGCCATCGGCTTGAATGCTAACCTTGCCAGCCTGAAAGCGGGCGGAAGATCACTCATTATCTTTATTTTCGTCGTTGTTGGCTTGCTGTTTGTGCAAAATACCGTGGGTCTTGCCTTGGCGAAAATGTTGGGCCTCGACCCATTGATGGGACTGCTGGCTGGTACTGTTACGCTTTCAGGCGGGCATGGTACTGGCGCCGCATGGGGGCAAATTTTTACCGAACGTTATGGCTTTGAGAGTGCGACAGAAGTTGCGATGGCCTGTGCGACATTTGGTTTGGTCTTGGGCGGTCTGATCGGTGGCCCGGTAGCGCGTTTTTTGGTGAAAAACACCAAAACCCCGGGTTTGAACACAGATGACACAGAAATCCCGACAGCATTTGAGAAACCGTATACGGGCAGGATGATTACCCCACTGGTTATGCTGGAAACCATCGCCATGATCTCAGTCTGCCTGCTGGCGGGCAATTATATTCAGAACGTATTAAAAGGCACTCCTTTTGAATTACCCACTTTTGTGTGCGTGCTGTTTATCGGCGTAATACTCAGTAATGGCTTATCCATGCTTGGTTTTTACCGAGTATTTGACCGAGCGGTTTCCGTATTGGGTAACGTCAGTTTGTCGCTGTTCCTTGCCATGGCGCTGATGAGCCTGAAATTATGGCAACTGGCTTCCCTTGCATTACCTATGTTGATCATCCTCTCTGTACAGGCTGTGGTTATGGCTCTGTACGCTATTTTTGTCACTTATCGGGTGATGGGAAAGAATTTTGATGCGGCAGTACTGTCGGCAGGACACTGTGGTTTTGGCTTGGGTGCAACACCAACCGCTATTGCAAATATGCAGGCAATCACGGATCGTTTCGGGCCTTCGCATGTGGCATTTTTACTTGTGCCAATGGTCGGTGCGTTCTTTATTGATATCGTGAACGCAGCCATTATCAAATTGTATTTGTTGTTGCCAATATTTCCAACTATAGCAGGTTAAATTAATTTTTTAACTTGCCTGATATTCTGGCGATATATGCCGTTGAGTTTCTCAACGGCATTTTTTTGCTTGTTGGTTGGCACTCAATGGCAAGGATTAAAATAAATTATTTTATATTTAAATAAGTTGAAAAATAACAAGGCTTAATTATTGATAAAGGCAATTTATGGAGGTAATAAATTATTTATTCGGTAAAAAATATAATTAATGATATTTCGAAATTCGCAAAATAATCAGTTTCATTCTATAGACAAAAGCTATATAAAATGAAATGTCACTATCAAGGATAATAATAGCTATGTCAAAAAACCTTTCTATCACGATCCTCACCTTGGCCTTATTTACGGCGACTTTTGCTGTTAACCTTCAAACGCCTTTATATAGTGTTTATGCTGCCCAAAGCGATGTTGGGGCAACGGAGGTGACTATTGCTTTCGCTGCTTATGTGGCAGGGTTGATGCCAACACTTCTCTTGTTGGGAGGGCTATCGGATAGAATTGGCCGCCGCTTGCCCATTACAATAGCTTTATTGCTTGCAGCAGCAGCGACGGTGCTTTTGGTTTTGTTTCCCAATTGGGAAAGCCTTTTTGTCGCACGGGTGTTGCTTGGCATTGGAGTAGGATTAGTCACAACTGCCGGGACAGCCTACATGACCGAAATCATGGGAGCCAATCATATCCGGCGTGCTACCTTGATAGTCACATCATCCACCTCACTGGGTTTCGGCGGAGGGGCTTTGGCGACAAGTTTAAGCCTTGGGTTACAAGGCCCAACCCTCATGCCAGCCAGCTTTATTGCCCTGTTTGTCATCGCGCCGGTTCTTGCCTTTATCGGGCTGAAAATGCCGCGCCTTGATGTTCCCCAGCGTGTATCACTCCTCCGATTCCCGGTCTTTCCTGAGAAAGTATGGGTATTTGGAATCGCTATGGCTTTGGCGTGGTCAACAACGGGAATGATAATTGCGGTCGTACCGTTGGGGCTGAAAGCTCAAGGTCTGGATGGTTGGACAGGGTTTGTGATTTTCTTGGCGCTCTTTATCGGTTTTCTCTGTCAGCCCATTGCACGCCGAATGGCAAATCAAAAAGCACTTTCTTTAGGATTATTGTTAACCCCGTTGGGCTTTCTTGTGCTCCTTGCCGGCCTATGGGTTCAATCAATCACCCTAATATTGGTAGGAACAGCGATTACCAGTGCTTCCAGCTATGGTTTCACCTATCTTGCCGCGTTATTCGAGTTCTCTTCAAAAGCGCCGGATAATCGAGCCAGAGCAACTGCAGGCCTGTTTATTTATGCTTATATCGGGTTCTCTCTTCCCGTGATTGCGAGTGGCGCTTTAGCTGATCAGTTCGGTTTACTGCCGGCAATGATGATATTTTCGATAACCCAAATAATCATTACCTTGGCTACAGCTTGGTTGTGGCGTAAAAATTTTCTCAAACCCTGATTAAGCGTGACTGTATTGAGAACGATCCGGCAGCCAGCGCTCAATCAGTGCCTTGGCATGTTCAGGATAGTGCTGGTGGATATAGCGGGCGATGCGTTGGACTTCGGGCAACATACTTTGGTCACGCAATAAATCCGCTATCCTGAATTCGGCATTACCGGTTTGACGAGTACCCAACAACTCTCCCGGCCCACGGATTTCCAGATCTTTTTGGGCGATAACGAAACCATCGTTGCTGTCCCGCAAAACTTGCAAACGCAATTTGGCCGTATTGGTTAATGGTGTTTTATATAACAGGACGCAATGGGAGGCTACGGCACCACGCCCGACACGCCCGCGAAGCTGGTGCAATTGGGCCAATCCGAGGCGTTCGGGGTTATCGATGATCATCAGGCTGGCATTGGGCACATCAACCCCCACTTCAATGACGGTAGTAGCGACTAATAGCTGCAACTCCCCTTGCTTGAAAGCCTCCATGATGGCTTGTTTTTCAGCCGGTTTCATCCTTCCATGAACTAAACCAATTTTCAGCTCAGGCAATGCGAGGGTCAGCTCTTCACTGGTTGCTTGGGCTGCCTGTGCCTCCAGTACTTCAGAATCTTCTATCAGAGTACATACCCAATAAGCCTGACGCCCTTCATCCAGACAGGCACTCTTAATGCGCTGGATAATGTCATTACGGCGTGTATCAGGGATAGCAACGGTTGTGACGGGTGTCCGGCCGGGAGGTAATTCATCAATGATGGAGGTATCCAGATCAGCATAAGCCGTCATTGCCAATGTGCGTGGGATTGGGGTTGCCGTCATGATCAATTGATGGGGATGAAAGCCTTGTTCCCGGCCTTTTTCCCATAATGCAAGGCGCTGGTGGACACCGAAACGATGCTGTTCATCGATGATAACCAATGCAAGACCTGCAAATTTTACCTGTTCCTGAAACATGGCATGAGTACCGACAACCATGCTTACCTGACCGCTCGCTATCGCGTCTTGCTGTGCCTGCCGAGCCTTGCCTTTCTGTTTGCCTGCCAGCCAACCAACCTGAATGCCAAGGGGGTCAAGCCATTGGCGGAAAGTATTGGCGTGCTGCTCTGCCAGCAGTTCGGTAGGTGCCATTAATGCCACTTGTTTGCCGTGGGCAATGGCACGGATAGCGGCTAATGCGGCAACCAGTGTTTTCCCCGAGCCGACATCACCTTGTATCAGCCGCATCATAGGGACATTTTTCTCTAGATCATGCTCTATTTCTGCAACAACACGAGCCTGTGCGTTGGTAGGGGAAAATGGCAGTTGACGCAAAAGTTGTTGTTTTAGTGAATCATCCGCCAGAAGGGGCTGAGCATGAAAACGCTGGGCTCCAGCCCTCACCGCCAGCATACTTAAATGGTGTGCCAGCAACTCTTCCAGGATTAATCTTTTTTGGGCTGGGTGTCGGCCATTTTCCAAATCAGTCAGGGAAATATCTGGCGGGGGATGGTGCAATGTATGCAGTGCATTGGGCAAGCTGACCATCTTCCGACTGAATTCTTCCGGCAGTAATTCATTGATGGCACAGGTATCCAATATTTCCAATGCTTGTTCGATTAATTTTCGCAGCGTTGCCTGACGCACACCTTCGGTTGTGGGATAGATGGGCGTTAGCGTCTCTTGCAATTGAATGTTGTCAGCGTGTTGCTGAACTTTATATTCGGGATGAATTATCTCCGGCCCTTGATTGCCACGACGAATTTCACCGTAGGCAACAATGTGTCTTCCTTCAGCCAAGTTGTTTTTCATGGCCGCAGTGAAATTGAAAAAACGCAGGGTTAAAACGCCAGTCCCATCGCTGATTTGGCAGGTCATGATACGCCGCCGCCCAAAAACCACATTGGTACGTAATATTTCACCGGTTACTGTGGCATAAATTCCGGGCAGCAATTCATTGATTGTATACAGGCGGGTTTGATCTTCGTAGCGTAAAGGCAAATGCAAAAGCAAATCCTGGAGATTGACCAACCCTAATTTGACAAGTTTAGTCGCCTGACTGGCTCCAACACCACGCAGCGTGGTTAAAGGAATGGCATCAAGCAATTGGCCTTTCATGGAATACCTATCTCCGTTGGTGTGATTTTGATGGTGCAGTCGTTGCCTGCATTTCTGCCCACCATGCTTCACTTGCGATGATTTGCCCTTGTTTATCAATCAATGGCTGTTCCAATCCCTTACGGCGCGAAACGGCAGCCAATACCGGGTATCCCCCTTCAAAAAGCAATTTTTGTTGCTCTTCTTCTGGCAAGGTACTCTCTTCCCGCTGGTACATGCCAGCCAATTGGCGCTGGCGTTGTGCTTCATAGAGGATAAGCGCAGATGCGACTGAAACATTCAAAGATTGCACCATACCTGCCATCGGAATAATGATGTCATGATCTGCCAAGGCGATGGCTTGCTTTGAAATGCCTTTCTTTTCCTGGCCCATAATGATGCAGGTAGGTTTAGTGTAATCAATTTGACGGAAATCGACGGCTTTATCAGAAAGATGGGTTGCCAGTACTTGCATGCCATCGGCTCTAAATTGCCGGACGGCATGCTCAATCGTGGTGTGCTTTTCCACCTGAACCCAGCTATTACTGCCTGCTGCGGAGGAGAGCTGGGTTCTTAACTGTTCTGTGGGCCAGATAGCGTGGATTCGGTGGATACCAACAGCATCCGCCGTACGAATAACAGCGGATATGTTATGAGGTTTATGGACTTCTTCTAAACAAATCGTCAGGTCAGGTTGACGCATTGCCATCATCTGGCATATCCGGGCGTAACGTTTAGGATTCATAACCTCTAGTTTCGATTACGGCTAACTCGCATCACGTCTGGCATAACACGTATTTTACGCATGATATTTGCCAACTGGATACGGTCTTTGGTTGTTAGCCTGATGAAAGCACAGTAGACGCGGCCATCTTTTTCCTCCGTATTCATGCTTTGAATGCTGGAGTTGGCATCGTTAATGGCAGCAGTCAGATTGGCCAGTGCGCCCTGATGGTTAAACATATCGACTTTAATTTCGGCAATAAAGTCACTATTGATATCTTTATCCCACTCGACAGGCATGAATTTTTCCGGTTCTTTCTGGTATCCACGGATATTCCGGCAAGATTCGTGGTGAATAACCAGACCTTTCCCCGGGCTGATATGGGCAATAATGGGATCACCGGGAATTGGGCGGCAACATTTGGCAAAGGTAATCAAAATGCCGTCAGCGCCCTTGATTGGCAACTTACGGGATGAATTCCCGTTATTGCTCGGGACTTTCTCTGTTGCGCCAAGTAATAAATTGCGGGCGACGACGACACTCATCGCGTTACCCAGCCCGATTTCCGTCAGTAAATCATCCAATGTCGCGAGTTTCATTCTCGCAAGCTCTTTGTCGATGTTTTCCTGCGGAATATCGGCAATCTTAGTGCCGTTACCCAAAGCATGATTGAGCAGACGGCGACCCAGCCCAATTGAATCATCCCGTTTCAGGTTTTTCAGTAACTGACGGATCTTAGCCCGAGCCTTAGAACTGACGACAAAGTTTAGCCATGCCGCATTGGGCCTTGCCCCCGGTGCTGTGATGATTTCAACGGTCTGCCCGCTGCTGAGTGTCTGTGAGAGAGGGTAAGGCAGGCGATCAACACGGGCGCCGACACAAGCATGGCCGATATCTGTATGAACAGCATAGGCAAAGTCAACAGGAGTGGCACCCGCCGGTAATTCGACAATGCGGCCTTCGGGGGTAAAAACGTAAATCTCATCGGGAAATAAATCAGATTTCACGCTTTCAATAAATTCAAAAGAACTTCCGGCACTTTGCTGAAGTTCCAGCAAACTCTGCATCCAGCGTTGAGCACGAACTTGCGCAGTTGTGCCCGATTCCCCTTGCTCTTTATAGGCCCAGTGAGCAGCAACACCCATCTCTGCCATCTGGTCCATATCTTCAGTACGGATTTGCACCTCAACTGGCACGCCATGTGGGCCGATAAGAGAAGTATGCAGAGATTGGTAGCCATTGGCCTTGGGAATGGCAATATAATCTTTTACTCTACCCGGACGCGGTTTGTATAAACTGTGCATTTGCCCCAGTACGCGATAGCAGGTATCAAGATTATTGACGATGACCCGAAAAGCGTAAATATCCATGATGGAATGGAAACGCTGTTCTTTTAGATGCATTTTGCGATAAATGGAGTAGAGATGTTTTTCGCGACCGCTGACGATACATTTGATGCCAGCATCTGTTAACCTGCCTTCAATTTCAGACAGAATTTTCTGAATCATCTCTTTGCGATTGCCGCGGGCGGCTTTGACAACCTCTTTAATTACCCGGTAACGATTGGGATACAGGGCTTCAAAACCAAGCTCTTCCAGCTCTGTTTTCAGGTGATGGATACCCAAACGATGAGCCAGAGGGCTATAAATTTCCAGCGTTTCCCTGGCAATGCGCCGCCGTTTATCTGGGCGCAGAGAGCCAAGGGTTCGCATATTGTGTGTACGGTCTGCCAGTTTGATCAAAATGACGCGGATATCCTGCACCATTGCCATGATCATTTTACGGAAGTTCTCGGCTTGTGCTTCTTTCTTATCACGAAAGTTCAGCTTATCCAGTTTGGATACGCCTTCCACCAAACCGGCAACGGCCGTGCCAAATAACTGCTCTATATCCTGAAATGTGGCTGGGGTATCTTCAATGACATCATGCAGAAGAGCCGCCATAAGTGTTTCATGATCAAGGCGCATCTCCGCCAAAATGCAGGAAACAGCAACAGGATGAGTAATATATGGCTCACCACTGGAGCGAGTCTGCCCTTCGTGGGCATCCCGCGCAACCACATAGGCCTGCTTAAGTAGATCGATTTGATCTTCAGGCAAATATTTCAGAACAAGCTGATTAAGGCTTTCAAACAGGTACAAGGCAGACCTACCGTAAAATTAACGACGACCTTCAGCGATAACAGAAACGGCTTTGATTTCCGCGGCTTCTTGTTCTTGCTGTTCCTGACGCTCACGAACATCCAGAATCTTATTGTTAATGAGGCCTTGCTCGATTTCACGCAGAGCAATAACAGTCATCTTATCGTTTTCTTCAGGAACGAGAGGATCTTTACCACCTGATTGCAATTGGCGTGCTCGGCGAGCAGCGACCAACACTAGGTCAAAACGGTTACCAATTTTCTCTACTGCGTCTTGAACAGTTACGCGTGCCATATGTGTGCTACTCCACAGATAAATAAATGACTGGGCATGATACTGAAACTTGGTTCAGTCTGCCAATAATTTGCTGATTAAGGCGTCATGCCGCTGAGTTTGGCGATCTAATCGTAGACGCTCTGAACGAATAATGGATTGTAAATCGGCCAGTGCCGTATTGAAATCATCGTTGATGATAACGTAATCATATTCGTTGTAATGTACCATCTCTGCAACAGCCTGAGCCATGCGAGAGGCAATAATTTCTTCGCTGTCCTGACCTCGCCCACGCAGGCGGCGGAGCAACTCTTCCTGAGACGGTGGAAGAATGAAAATGCTGCGGGCCGCCGGCATTTTCTGGCGGATTTGCTGTGCACCTTGCCAGTCAATATCAAGAAAAACATCAACACCACTGGCAAGGGTATCTTCGATAACTTTACGGGAAGTACCGTAATAATTACCAAAAACACAGGCATATTCCAAAAATTCATCATTACTGATCATAGTTTGGAATTCATCAACAGTGACGAAAAAGTAATGTTCACCATGATTTTCGCCCGGACGCGCTTGGCGTGTTGTATGTGAAACAGAAACCTGAGTGTCATACAAAGGCTGAGTTTTCAATAAAGCCTGAATAAGGCTTGATTTGCCTGCTCCACTCGGTGCAGAAACAATATATAACGTTCCTTGGTTCATGATGATTTCTTGACTGATTGGGTATAAATAAATGCAAGCGCAGGAATATAAAATCCCACATAGTATACACGGATACGTAAATCCATGCAGCGTTACAATACATGCCAATGGAGATTTCAACAAAATTTTTTCTTAACAAATCGGCGTTACTGCTTAATTTTGCGAAACAATTTCAGGAAAAATAGATGGTTGCAGAAAACAGTCATTTATTTTTCGAAACGCTTCGCAAACCTACCTTTTGCATCTTGGTAAAAATCATCGGGTTTTCTATTCTCTGCTCGTGTTTTTAGGAGCCTATGGAGCAAGGATGCTTAATTCTTTCATCATTTTTTTAATCACAGCATGGATGTTGCTATTCGGCACGCCAATGGCAGTGGCAAACGAAGTTAGTTGCCCTGAATGGCCTCCGGAAAAATTTCAGCATGAAATTAATCAACTGACACTACAGGTAAATAAGTGGGAACATCTTTATCGCCAACAAGGCATTAGTGAAATAGATGATGAAATCTATGACCAACTACTGGAGACCTTGGGGTTTTGGCAACGTTGTGCTCAACAGAAATCAGGCCGCACGAATTTTTTGGAAGAAAAGATAGCTGATATGCCGGTGTTGCCTGCACCACAAGGGAAAAAACAGGCTCATCCCGTCCGTCATACAGGCTTAAATAAGCTGAAAACCGTGCAGGAGGTAAATCAATGGCTACAAGGGAGGAAAGACGTTTGGCTGCAACCAAAGGTTGATGGTGTTGCTGTGACTTTAGTGTATGAAAAAGGCCAGTTAAAACAGCTTATCAGCCGTGGCAATGGGATAGAAGGGAATGATTGGACAGATAAAAGCCGGTTTATCACCAGCATCCCTGATCAGATAGATAATGCGGCGGGGCGTTTGGTATTGCAGGGAGAGCTTTTCTGGCAGCAGGAAAGCCATCGGCAATCCGTCATGGGGAGTCAGGGTTCACGCAGCAAAGTTGCGGGTTTAATGATGCGCAAAACACCCACTTCGGAACTTAAGCATATAGGTCTCTTTATCTGGGCCTGGCCTGATGGACCACACCCAATGGGAGCCAAATTGAAGCAGTTGGCATCAATGGGGTTCCCTGTCACTCAGCAATACAGTCATTCAATAGCCACAGTGGAAGAAGCTGAAAAGAAATGGAAAGAATATTTTACCCAACCTTTACCTTTCGCGACGGATGGTGTGGTTCTGCGTCAAGAAGTTGAACCTACAGGCCAGCAGTGGCAAGCAGGATCGAACAGTTGGGCTGTTGCGTGGAAATATCCCTTACAGCAGCAGGTCACAAGCATCAAAGATGTTAATTTCACAATAGGCCGGACAGGGAAGGTATCTACGGTATTGGAACTAGAAAAAGTGAAGTTGGACGATCGGTTGGTCAGCCGCGTCAATATAGGCTCTGTCAGGCGTTGGAAACAGTGGCATGTTTATCCGGGTGATAAAGTGACCGTCGCGTTGGCGGGGCATGGTATACCCAAGCTCGATAAGGTTGTATGGCGTATTTCTGAACGCGCTGATATTCAGCCACCAGATGAGCGGGAGTACCATTTTCTCAGTTGCCTTACATTCAGACATTATGCCGATTATGCCGATTATGCCGATTATGCCGATGGCTCTAATGAAGGGGAGAAGGGTGGGCAGTATTGTGAACAACAATTTATCGCCCGTTTAACATGGCTCGGCGTAAAATTAAAAATGAAAGGCATTGGACAAGGAACATGGTCGATGCTGGTAAAGCATGGGTTGGTAGCGAATTTAACGGATTGGTTGGCGTTGAATAAGGGGCAACTTGAGAAAGTACCCAATATTGGGACCAAACGTGCAGAATCCATATTTTCCCAATTCCAGCAGGCAAAGCTACGCCCATTTCCATTGTGGCGTGAAGCGATAGGAATGCCTTATGCCAATCGGCTGGCGGGCGATATAAGCTGGCATGAGCAGTTATCAAATAAGGCGATAACGAACTTCCTGACGGTAAAACAGGCAGAAAAAATTTCAGCGTTTTTACAGCATCCAGAAATTAAGGCCGTGATTCAAAAACTGGCGTTACACGACATTAAGGAAATGCCGTGGAGTGGGAAGCATGAAACGGGGAATGAAGAAAACAACAGGGGAAAATAGCCATATCAAAGATAGCCATATGAAAGGTAACAATATGGAATCGTCAGGGATGGATAAAGGCGATGGAAATGAAGCAGGAAATAGGGAAAAGGGCAGAGAAAACTGCCCCAAAGAAGCGTGTTGGTTAATGATCTGTTCCATCATAATTGAAGATGGGTAAACCAAGACGATAACGGATTGCAATCAAACGGGCGGTTAGCCCTGCAACAAGTGTAATTAAGATCACACTATTTGGATGCAATGGAGTATGTAATAAAGCGATATAAAGCCAGGCAGCAGCAAAAGAGACGCCAGCATAAATCTCTTTTTGGAATACCAGAGGGATGGTATTACAAAACATATCGCGTAGTACTCCGCCAAAAACGCCAGTAATTACGGCAGCAATTGCTGCGATAATCGGGCTGTAGTGCATATCCAACGCAATTTGTGCACCAATAATGGAGAACACAATTAAGCCAATTGCATCAAGGATAAGAAAGAGACGACGTAAATGTTTCATCATGGGTGCAACCCAGATGGTGATCACAGCAGCACAGGCAACGGTCACAATGTATTCTGGGTTTTTTACCCAGCCTAGCGGGTAGTGACCTAGAATTATGTCACGGACGGTGCCACCCCCAATGGCTGTCACGGAAGCAATGATAATAACGCCGAACACATCCATTTTTCGACGCCCTGCGGCTAATGCACCTGTCATGGCTTCAGCCGTAATACCGATGATATAGAGGACACTGAGTAGCATAAATTTGTTCAAATGGAATATAACGTATAAGTAAAGAGTACTGTCGAAATAATAACGCCTCGACTGAAATTTTTTAGTTAACTCTCGATAAAATTAGTTTTTATTATCCGAAACCTCGCGAAAAAAGGTAGGAAAATGGTCTCCAAGGAACGCCAAATTACATTCGATAGCCGTAGCCATCAGATAACTAATATAAATATCTGGACGCCGGATAGCCAGTGGATAGTATACGATGTTCGTCCCAGTGGGGCCTTTTTTACAGGGTTAACGATAGAAAAAATTCATGTCGAAAATGGACAAATTGGAATTATCTATCAGGCCAAAGAGGGTGCCCATGTCGGTGTTGTAACTGCCAGCCCCAAAGAGCCGGTGAGTTATGCGTTTATTCATGGCCCGGAAAATCCAGACGACCAATGGCAGTATGATTTTCATCATCGCCGTGGGGTCATTGTTTCTGATACCCAGCCAAATGTAGCGATTAACATTGATGCCATGGATATTACGCCTCCTTATACCGCAGGTGCATTGCGTGGCGGTACACATGTTCATGTTTTCAGCCCTGATGGCAGTCGCTTAAGTTTTACTTACAACGATCATGTGATGCATGAGTTAGATCCTGCCCTTGATTTGCGCAATGTCGCCGTGGCTGTTCCGATGCGGGCGGTGACTTCAGCGAAACAACATCCACGGGAGTATGACGGCAGCCATTTTTCAGTTGTTGTCAGCGAAACCACAGCAAACCCACGTCCCGGAAGTGATGATATTAATCGAGCTTATGAAGAAGGATGGGTTGGGCAACAGGGATATCTCAAAGAAAATGGTCAATGGCAGCGTTGGGCATTGGCCTTTATTGGTGATACTCGTGCTGAAAATGGTGAAAAAGTTCCGGAAATCTATCTCGTGGATTTGCCGGATAATGACGAAGATTATGCCATTGCAGGCCGTCAGCCCTTGGCAGGTACTGAAACAACATTACCTGCCCCTCCTTTAGGAGTGAAACAGAGGCGTTTGACTTTTACGCATAATAGGCGCTGGCCGGGAGTGTTGAATGTTCCTCGGCACTGGTTGAGGTCTTCGCCGGATGGCAGCAAAATTTGTTTTTTGATGAGAGACGAAAAAGGAATCGTCCAATTATGGTACATTTCTCCAACTGGCGGTGCCCCCAAGCAAATAACCCATAGCATGGACGATATACAGTCTGCTTTTAATTGGGATAGCCGTGGCCAGTTTATTGCTTGTGTCTGTGACAACAGTATCGTGCTTTACGATAGTGAAAATGGAAACATGCGGCGTTTAACAGAACGCACCGATGAAGCGCCCTGTGCTGATGCAGTAGTAATATCACCGGATGATCGTTATGTTGCCTTTATGCGTGATATTGACGGATATCGGCAAATATTTGTTGCTGAAACAGGGATTTGATATACACGTCGTCTTTCAAGTTGCCTTTTTGTTGGTTGCACTCATTCACCGTCTTTATAAACTTACGGTTATCTATGTTTTCGGGGACGAATTCCCTTGCCGCCGCGATGCAACTTGAAATCCATTGGGTATAGTTGTACCTGAAATAAAACCGCTTTAATGGGCATCGTGGGCGAATGGCAATACCCATATGGGTTTATATAACCTTCGCTTTTCAAGGGAACGCAATGCGACATATGCTAGCCCGAGCGCGGCAATGGTGAATGGCAATCCCGACTGACCTGCTTTTGGCGATTACTTTTTATCGGAGGCTATTCGAATGACGCTCACGATGCTTATCGTAATAATTGTGCTCGCCGCTAGTTGTGCAGCATTCAAGTGGCGTCGCACAAGTAGAACGCTCTACGCTATATTGATCATCCTGTTTCTGGCGATCGGCTGTGGCCCCATTCCGGCATGGCTGCTGAGCAACCTACAATCTGCCTATGACGTGAAACCAACAATTGCATGGAGCAAACGCAATGCGATTGTTCTGCTGGGCGCCGGCACCGAAAAAATCGCACGCACCAATTCAGTCGAGCCGGGAACGTTCTCATATGCGCGCATCGTCGAGGCGGCAGAACTTTATAACGACTGTCGAAAGACCAAAGCGGATTGTAAGATCATCGTTAGTGGCGGTGACGCGAATCACACCGGCTCGCCAGAAGCGACGGTCTACCGAAGTTCCCTGCTCAAACTCGGTATCGACGCAGCCGATGTGTTTCTCGAATCCAACAGCATGAATACCTGGCAGAACGCGCAATTCACGAGCTCCGTGCTGCGGCGCTACAACCCCGATCGCGTGCTGCTGGTTTCGTCGGGCATCCATCTACGACGCAGTGTGTTGTACTTCGCGCATTTCGGGGTTGCCGCGTTACCGGTGCGTGCGGACTATCTGCGCGCCGTGCTGTCTCCGCTACCGCTGTCGTACAATTTCGCCGTCGCGGATTTTGCGTTGCATGAATATGTCGGCATCGCCCGTTACTATGTGTACAACGCGCTAGGTTGGAATCCCATGAGGCAACATCCGGGCGATGCATAGCGCGAGAGCAGCAACGCCTTGAGTGCTCCGGCGTATTCCTGCCGCCTTCTCAGCGAATGCGGTTCTTGGCCGATGTAGTCGGGCCGCTGCAGCTATGCAGCCGGGATCGCTGAAAAAATGGAACTTTTCGCTGAATTGGGCGCAAAGCCCCTTCAAGTTGCCTCTTTGTTGGCCGCACTCATTCACTCCGGTCACATAGTTATCTATGTTTTCGGGGATTATTAAGAGGCTCCTGCCTCTCGACCTTTGGTCAGCCGTTGGTTGGGAAAATTCGTTTCTGACGAATTTGTCATTCCCTTGTCGCTGCGATGCAACTCGAAATCCGTTGGGTATGATGACTTATTTTTCTCTAGCTGTTCAATCCGATGCTTTGGAGATCCTTTCGCGTTGTCCTGATCAGAGCGGGCGTAATCATAGGGAAGTAAAAGCGTATCTAAAAGCGCAGAAAAAGGGAGGTCAGCCGCAAGCAGGGGCTTCATAACCCACCCGGTTTTTTCGTCTTTTATCATTTTAATATTGGCTTTTGCACCGGAATAATAACCTTGATGGGGGCCACTGTGTGTCATGATACTGGAGCAACCTGTAACGAGTAACCATCCCAGTGTGGAACATAACAATAGAAGTATTTTACGGTTTTTCATCATTTCCATGATCTCAATGAATTAATTTGCCAGTGTCCAGAAACTTTAATTGCTCTTAAATGCTACTGTTCTCAACGCGTGAAAATAACCTTCAATACTGTTCATTCATTAATACTATTTACTATAGTCAGGTAGTACTCGGTTGGCTATAGCACTTATCGCTAAATTTAATAATTTTTTGTGATGGAAATGCTAATTCTGTTTCTAGGTTTCATTTGGGGAGAGTCTTGGAAATGGAATTTTATTTAATAAGTTGATAATAAAATATTTTTTATTTTTTTGCGTTTGTCTAATGACCGAGTTTTGGGTCGGTCATGTATTCAACCCGTTGATGCATATTAAATATAATATTCACGTTCAATGACAGTACCGATGACTTTATCATGAATTTCCGGCGATTTAGAATAACCCAACGTCTTTCTATTGAGCCGTTTAAATCGGTTGTGCAATGTTAAATTCTCCCACTCAATACGTTGAGTGAAATTGTTTTCAACAAGATGCTGGCTTTTAGGTAGTAGATTGTACGCCTTGAAATTATCTGTATGCCAGAAAGTAATATTAAACGAGGCGAGCTTTTTAAGCAGTTTTTTGAGTGTTTTTTTGTTTTTCGCCCCAAACGTATGAGCAATGATACGCTTCAGACGAGGCTCCTAAGCATACCATAACCAGCGCCGGTATTTTTATTGCAGGCGAATGACCAAACTTCATCAACTTCATCAACTTCACAAACGAGCTGAATGTTGGCCTTATCTAAGGAAAGTGTCATTACGCATCGCGGTTTAAGTTTTTTAAAACGCGAACAACAGAATTAATACTGATATGCAATGCACGAGCAGTATCACGGATACCGGCATTGTTCATAGCAAGGTCAACGACCTGCTCTTTTATACCGGTTTTGATGCGCGATAAGCGTAATCGATCTAAAAGATTCGTTTATATACAGGAGGAGATATAGCGTTGATGGCCAGCCTCGTCTTTGCCGTGTTTTTGACGTATTCAACTTGCTGACAAAATCGGTATTTTACTTCAACCGTCGGCATTTTATTTCCCCAACAAATGGTTATTATGCATATAAATCAACGTGTTGGGAACTCAGTCCGATTTTGAGTATTTTAAGCGAGTCTCCTTTTCAGGCGGTTCATTTATTGTCCAGGGAAGCAAATCGCTCAATCCTCATATAATAACAACCCGCAATGAGCAGGGAAAATGATTGCCCAAATTGTTTGATAACCCGTTGAAATTTATCACACGCAGAACCAACCGCTCAGAAGTGCTGGATCTGATTTGTCGACGTAATGGTTTTGAGTTTCGTCTTATCCGCCGCTGGATTACCGAAGAAAATCGCTTCTGTCTCTGGCTAACGAATTTGCCTGCGGACGGATTTACCGCCAGTGAGATCATGGATATTTATCTCTGCCGCTGGCAAATAGAACTGTTGTTCAAAGAGCTAAAATCGCATACAAATTGGCACAGATTTACCACAAGGAAAAAACGATAGCCACGGGATTCATCTGGCTCAAATCAATTATAGAAAGCCTGCTCCAAAAGGCGTGGTCGAAAACGTATTTTTGGCTGGAAAAAGCACAAAAATATTTATGCCAGAACGCTTTCAAAACACCACAAAGAAAATCATGTAAAAATAAAGTATCGGATGCGTGTTTTGAAAGAATCAATTATTAAGATCCTGTCTATGAGGTTAGGTTAGTCAATAATCTGCCATTCCCCAGGGGAAGCATTTCCCTTGGGGAAGTTCACTTCTTTTCAGAAAACATCTTTATGGCAAATCATAATCCGAATTTAAAACGAGCGCACAAAACATTTATGTAAATATAACATTATGCTTTTAATAGCATTACTCCAAAAATTATAGTGATTATACCTGCAATTTGTATTCTGCTTAGTCGCTCTCCGCGAATGAAAAAACCGAGTAAAGCGGTAACGCCACTTGCTAATGAACTTAACACTGTAACAATGGCTACATGACCGGTAGATGCTCCATAAGCTAATGATGCAAACCCAATTAAGCTGAAAAAACTAATTGAAAATACAATGCTGAGGATTTTAATTGGAGGAACTGAAAGATTGCTATGTTTTAGTAAAACCAAAAATAATATTACTATTGCTGTCAAATAATAGACCCAAAGAGCATTCAACACTCCCAAATCTTTAACCGCATACTCCCCTTGCAACCAGAATCCTATGCCAAACATTAAAGAAGATAAAAAAGCAAAAAAAATAGGTTCTAGGGTTTCTTTATTTTTGTCACTCGATTTAGGTATGCTTGTTAAACAGGCTCCAACCACACAAATAAAAAGACTGATAATGACAATAACAGTTAATGGCTTACCACTCAGGAGAGATAATATGGTTGTAACAGCACCATAAAGTGAAGCAATGGGAGCAACGATAGAAGATTTTCCTATCGATAAAGCTTTCAAGAGGAATACCATTGCAAGTAAATTACACAAAGATGCAGCAGTGCATATGATATAAGCCAATATACCTACATCGAAATTAAGTCCTTCAGAAAATAGAAATACAATTATAGTTAGTAGACCAAAACCAAAAAATTGACTATAAAAAAGAGATTTAGCAACACCTAGTTTTCTTGCTGCATGACCAGCCAAAAAGTCTGTACTTCCCCAGCATAAAGCTGAAAGTAACCCCATGAAAATAGGCATGATTCCCTCAACTATTTATATTTTATTTCAAGATGTTTATTTATTTCTTCTGCGTTACTCATGGCTTCAGCACAATTTTCGCCCTTCGCAAGAATATATCCAATTATCTTACCAAAATCCTTATTTTTTGAGTTTGAAGTAGTCATGCCCTTTTTGAATCCGAAAGATATTAAGTTATTGTTTTTCTCCTTAAATAGGACATCATCAACAATGCCAAGTTCATTTTGAAAAATGAAAAGATCTGCAACAAAATTATATGTTGGCTCTTTTTCAACAACAATTTCTTTTTCAATTCCGCATGCAAAGTTGATTAAAGTTTTAACCGCAGAAATACCTGAAGTTAGTAAAATTTGTTCAACTGCTCGCGCTCCCGCAATTCTAATATTGATCTCAACAAGAACTGGCCCATTTGATGTGTATATAAATTCAACATTTAAAGCTCCACCTTGAAGCCCTAATGTATTTACCCACATAAGAACATTACTGCAAGCAATTTGAAGTTGAATTTCTGAGAGATCTGATGGATGTGATATTCCTGTCATACACAAACTGTCATGTGGAGAAACAAAAATCCTATTTACTCCTAAAACATGCCATTCACCTTGATTATAAACCAACTCAGCACCATAAAAATGGCCTTCTAAAAACTGTTCAATTAAGAAGCCTTCATTTTTACGGCCAAGATATGAAATCGATTCTGATTCTGAAATATCTAAAATTGCTCTTTGATAGCTTTGTTCATCCTTACATAAGAATACGCGATTTGCACCCGCATCTCTAACAGGTTTAAGAACAAACGGATACGGTGTGTCGATTTTTTTATGCGAATCTCCTATTGATATAACCTCATATTTTGGTTGTGGAAATCCATTTAATGACAATATATCCCTCACATTTTTCTTATTGAATGAGTTATGTAGCCCTTTTAAATTTGGATGTGGAAGATTAAATTCAAGCGCTACTTCAGAAGCTGTTATCATTACCTCATCATAACACCCGAGAACAGCCCCAACATTAATTTCTTTTTTATTTAAAAAATCAATAATGATCTGACTGTTACATGTATCAATATCGTAAACAAAATCAAATAATGATTGATCAATTTCGTGATGAAAATTAGGTTTAAAATATTTTAATCCCGTAAGTAAAATAGGGGAATATCCTAACTCTCTTATATAATCTATGCCTGAAACCTCTGTTGGTTTTGATTCTATAAAAATAAATGTTTTCATTTTGTCCCTTATCCTTAATGGTTTGATTTAAAAAGGTAGGAAAGTTTGCAAGCCTATGATTTATAATCAATGACTATGCGTACAACAAATTCTACGTGATAAAGATATATTTTGGAATTTTTTTTCACAATTGATGATGAATTTTTATGAAAATATGTTGAAGTTGATGAAAAATTGAACTTTGTCACACTTCTTTTTTTATGGTGATGATATAAGATGATATATGCATTTTATGTATTAGATACAGTTAATTAAAAATAATTTTTTTCTTAAAATTAGCAATGAAATTGCCATGCTATCAATTGTTGATGTTTTTTAATTACATAAAAATAATTGATTAAAGTGACATTTTTTGCTCTATATGGTTACGCTTTATCTTAAATTATTATCTTAAATCGTCATATAGAATTGATAGGTTGCTCTGTTTCTTACTCTTAATATTGAAAGGAAATTATTATGTCTAAGATAAACAAAACAGTTTTTAGCCCATCCCCTTGGGAACCCAAAATGGGATATTCACGGGGTCGCCGAGTTGGTAATCAAATTTTTATCGCCGGATGCGTAGCTTCTGATGGTGATGGTAATGTAATGGGTAAAGATGCATATGAACAAACAATTTACATTATCGAAAAAATAGAAAAATATCTCAGGGAGCTTAATGGTGAACTTCCTGATGTAGTAAGTACAATAACTCATCTTAAAGATTTTAAGCATTTTGATGATTACTGTAGAGCTTTTAAAGAAAAGTTTGGTGAGATTAATCCTGTAAACACTACTATTGCAACTAATTCGATGGTTTTATCGGAACACTTAGTTGAAATAACTGCGATAGCCATCGATACCAAAGAGTAAAATCTCTCTGTATTAAATAAGGAGGCTTAGTATGGATAAGGTTAGTATTCTCCCTGGTTCTATTCTGAATGGAAGTATAGTTATACCCTCTTCTAAGCCTCATATGCAACGGGCTTTGTTGTTGAGTTTGTTAAATGAAAATAAAACAAGGATCACAAATATTTCATGGTGTACAGAAACTGAGGACTTGTTAACAGCTCTTCAAAAGTTTGGCCTTGATATTCTGAAAAGAACAAATAAAGAAATACTGCTAAAGGGTGTCAAACCTCCATTTTTTTGTAAAGGTGTAATAGACTCTAACGGTTCAGGTATGTTATTTAGAACCATTCTTGCCTTAGCTTCCCTTTCAGAGAATGATGTATACATCAAATGTAATAAGTCGCTATTTGGTAGAGATAGTATTTTAGATTTGGGATACTTATCGCATCTCAACTTGAAAGTGGAAAAAGAAGATTCTAATATCTTTCATGTTTCTAAGATGCTCCATTCGCATATAGTTCCAATATGCACAGCGAAAAGCACGCAATTCTTAACATTTTCATTAATGGTAAAACCTCTTTCTAAAAATAAAGAAATACTTATTGATAAAAAAGGAATTGATACGGATGGAAAGTATGGTTACTTAAAAATCACAATCGAAATGATGTCTTTGCTTGGATGTAACGTAATAGAGCTTGATTCCTGCTATTTAGTAACATCTTATGATAGTAAAGATATTGAATTAGTTATGCCTTCTGATTTCACAGCATTCAGTTATATTGCATCATCTGTGATAAGCATTGGCGAACCTTGTGTTGTGCGAATATGTAATTTTATATCAGGAAATACTCTTAATGAAGAGAAACTATTTAACATATATAAAAAACTTGGATTAATTATTGAAGTTGACTTAAAAAAAAATGAGATGGAAATATCAATTTCAAACCGGCAGGTGAATCTAAATGAAGAGTTTGATCTAAGGGAATTGCCTTCTGTAGCGACTAATATTATTGCGGCTGCCATTAACAATCATGGAAACGTCACATTTAATGGTTTATCTGCAATTAATAACCATAAATGCCAAAGAGCATTTGTTATTAGTGAAAATATCAGGAGCATGGGAGGTGAGTGCCAGCTAATATTTAATGAGGTTGGTGCTTTTACTAAGCTAAAAATAACTGGCAAAGGTCCGATTAACGGAGGTGGTCATATATCGAGTTATAATGATCATAGGATTTGTGCATCAAATATCATCGCCTCGTTGGGAGCAAAAAAAACGACAGTTATTGATAGTGTTGATAAGTTAAATGATGGGTTTCCTAATTTTATCGAATGCTTAAGTAAGTTAGGTGCAAAAATAAATTAAAACAAAGAGGTTTTTATGAAATATTATGGTAATAATTATCCTCCTTTTATTCAAATAAATAATACCACATATTTATATGGTAAATTAGATTTACCTGCATCAAAGAGTTCGTCGACGAGAGCTATATTAACAGCATCTTTAACTCCTGGGCTTTCTAGAATTAAGAATATTGCATCAGGCAACAATACAACCACAATGATTGATAATTGTAAATTGCTTGGTGCAAAATTTACTTATGATACTTACGGTACAACAGTAGTACAAGGCATTGACATAAAATCAATTGAAAAAAAGGTGACCTTTAATCCTGGGAATTCAGGTGTTGTTTTGCGTCTCTTGATGGGAATCGCTAGTTATTTACCTAGTTCAAAGTTTATAACAAATTATCACCATTCTTTAGGCCGGAGATCCCAGCTTGAAATGGTTGATGCCCTAAAGATGCTAAATGTTAAATGTAATGCTATTGGCCCAGAGGCCATTCTTCCAATTGAGATTGAGTCAGACCGAGACATAGGTGGTTATACCGAGATTTCATGTCGTAAAAGTTCACAGTTTTTAAGTGGCCTTCTTTATTTAGGGGCTGTTAGTAAAAAAGATCTTCATATAAAGGTAAAAGATTCGATTACTGCTCCCTCAATGGTTCATACGACTATTAACAATCTTAGAAAAGCAGGTATTTCCATAGATTACGATAACGATTTTAAGAATTTTTATACTTTAGGGAAAAGTGAGTTTATTCCCTCAGAGTTTAATGTGGGTGCGGATCCCGCTAGCACTGCTGCAATTTTGGCACTTTGTACTTCATTAAACTCTAATGTTACACTCAATGGATTTTTTGAGGAAGAATTAGGCAATGGAGCCGTCATTAATTATTTAATTCGAAGCGGTGCAATTATTACTCATATTAACGAAAGTTCAATTAATATAAAATCTGATGGAAAGCAAGTTTTAGCTCAAGATTTTGATGGCTCATTAGCCCCTGATGCTGTTCCGGCTCTTGCTGCATTAGCTGCTTTTGCTGATGGTAAGAGCACTTTTTATAATATAGAGCATATCAGATATAAAGAATCTGACCGTATATCAGACTTTCGAAAGGAATTAAATAAAATCGGTGTGAAATCTGAAGAAACATTCGATACACTTACCATTTATGGTAATCCTAACGGTTATAAAGGTGGTGTAGTTGTTGATGGGCATTTTGATCATGGGTTAATTATGGCTCTGACTACAATAGGCTTGCATTGTGAAGAACCACTCATCATAAATGAGCCATACCATGTTGGTCAGACTTATCCTGAGTACTTTTCTGAAATTTACAAGTTAGGTGCGGATGTTAATGAGTTGAAAGTTTCCGCCCCCATTCCTGAAGATGTATAATTTATTTCTACTATTCTAAGGATATAATTATGTGTGGAATTGGTGGTATTTTTAACCTCGAAAAATCAACTATTTTTGAATTAAATAATAAAATAACCTCTCTAATGTCGAAAATAGCACATCGAGGAGATTCAAATAGATTTAATGAAAATATAGTTAGGAATAACTTCGCACTTTCAACTAATAGACTTGCTATAGTTGATCGTGAAATAGCTATACAGCCTATATCCGATACTGAAAAAGATATTCATGTAGTATTAAATGGGCAGATATATAATTATAAAAAACTTAGAGATGAGATGAGCCTTTTAGGATATGAATTTCATAACAAAGGAGACGCTGAGGTCATTTTAGCTGCTTACATTTGCTATGGGAAATCCTTCGTTAAGAAACTTGATGGTATGTTTTCTTTTATTATTTTTGATAACAAAAATAATAAGTTTCTCTTAGCAAGAGATCATGTTGGTATTAAGCCATTGTATTATAGTAAAAAAGGAGTTGATTGGTATGTTGCATCTGAGCAAAAATCGCTAATTGAGTTTGGTTCAGAAATATATACTTTAGAGCCTGGTACTATATTTGATGGATATACTCACGATAAGTACATAAATTATGATAGTACAATAGATTCAAAGGATGATTTTAATTTTGCAAAGAATAAGGTTTTTTGTCTATTAGATGAAGCTGTAAGTAAAAGGGTTGATACCGATTTGCCTATCTCTGTAATGTTCAGTGGCGGCATTGATAGCGCTATTATTTTATATTTGGCAAATAAACATCATGATAATGTCACGGCTATTTCCTTTGGTGTTCCAGGTTCCAGTGATATTGATATCGCAGTTAGATATTGTGCTGAGAACAATATTAAGCATATTGTGTATACATTTTCTAATGATGATCTAATTAGAAATATTAATGATTCTATATATTTTGGGGAGTTTTTTGAAAAAATTGATATAATAGACTCCGCAATTGCACATTTTGGCTATTATGTCGCTAACAAATTTGGCTTTAAAATAGCTTTATGTGGTGAAGGTAGTGATGAAATATTTGCTGGATATGACTTATTCAAAACATCATCTTCACCAAGAGAACTATCCCACTATCGCTTAAAAAATCTTCATAGGACAGATTTGCAACGAGTAGATAGAGCAAGTATGAGAAATACGGTTGAAGCTCGTGTTCCATTTATGGATTCAGCACTTGTTCCTTATATACTAAGTCTCGATTTTTCATATAAACTCTATGGAAATATTGAAAAACACATTTTACGTGAAGCTTTCAGAGATAAACTTCCTGATTATATAGTTGATAGGCCAAAGATAAGAATGCCTGACGGTAGTGGGGTAAAAAATATTATTGTAGATTATATTGATACTTGTGAAACTAATCTACCGAAGAGTGTGGTTAGTAAATTGAATGAAATTGGACTAACTGATGAAGGATCTATTTTTCTTGCTGAGAAATATCTTTCTTACAACTATCCAATACCAACTCAGCGCTTTAAAGAGGTTAACAAGGATTTTTCCGAGTCAGGATATTTCGATTTTATTTCGTGAGGTTTTCTACAATAATTAAATTTATTTTCTAGCGCCCTATTACAGGGCGCATTCTATTTTTGGTCATGTATTCAACCCGTTGGTACTATTAAATAGTATATTCACGTTCAATGAAAGCACCTATGACCTTATCATGCATTTCCGGCGATTTAGAATAACCTAACGTCTTTCTATTGAGCCGTTTAAGTCGGTTGTGCAATGTTAAATTATCCCACTCAATATGTTGAGAGAAAGTCTTTCCAACAAGATGCTGGTTTTTGGGTAATAGATTGTACGTCTTGAAATTATTTGTATACCGGAAAACAATATTAAACGAGGTAAGCTTTTTAAGCAGTTTTTTGAGTATTTTTTTGTTTTTCGCCCCAAACGTATGAGCAATGATACATTTCAGACGAGACTCCCAAGCATACTGTAACCAGCGCCAGTATTTTTTATTGCCGACGAATGACTAGACTTCACTAACTTCACAAACAAATTGAATGTTGACTTTATCTAGGGGAAGTGTCGTTACGCATCGCGGTTTAAGTTTTTTAAAACGCGAGCAACAGAATTGATACTGATATGCAATGCACGGGCAGTATCACAGATATCGGCATTGTTCATAGCAAGGTCAACGATTTGCTCTTTTATACCAGCTTTGTATGCGCGATAGGCGTAATCGAGTTGAAAGGTTCGTTTACAGGAGAGGCTGCGATAGCGTTGATGGCCTGCTTCGCCTTTGCCGTGTTCAACTTGCTGACAAAACTGACATTTTACTTCAACCGTTGTCATTTCATTTTCAAAAAATGGCTATTTTACATATAAATCAACGGATTGAATACACAAACAGCCAATTGTTAATATATTTAACTGCATTTACTCCATTCATTAAATGTGCTTTAGGTCACATAATCCTGCCCAATCACCCCTATTTGACCTTAATTTGGGATAGTAGAGGCAATTTAAAGTTAAAAAATACTGCTTATTCAAACTATTACATAAATATTTTTCTGATTAAATATACGCAGTTCAGGGAAGGTATATAAACAAGGATTGTTTTCCTTTCCTAGTGTGTGTGAAGAATTCTTTTGGGATTCTAATAACTACTGTCCTGTTCGCAGGTAAAAGTCCTCGTTATCATCTTGCTCCCTCCCCCCTAAATGAGGGAGCTTTTTTTTATTCTGATGATTATCACTTGCCGTACAGATTAGCGTTCAGCTTCTCTATGGGCAATTTCAATTTCTTCAGACAGAATACGGATCCCTTCTTCGATTTTTTCCTCATCAGGGATATAGTTCATGCGCATGCATTGATGGGCATGAGGCCAATCATGTTCCAATCCCGGGAAAAAGAAATGGCCCGGAACCATCAGCACTTTCCTTTTCTTTAACCGCTGATAAAGCACTTCCGTCGTAATTGGCAAGTTCTTGAACCAGAGCCAGAGGAATATTGCACCTTCCGGTTTATGGATAAGGCAGCGTCCTTCTGGTAAGTGGCGACGAATAATTTCGATCACGCGCTCTACCCGTGCCTTATAAAACGGCTGGATGACATTCTGTGATAGGCGGAACAGATCATTTCGCCTGATCATCTCCAGAGCGATGGCAGGGCCGACGCCACCCGGAGCCAGGCTGATAATGCCGTTCATATTGCTGATCGCGCTGATGATTTTTTCATTGGCGATGATTATCCCACAGCGAGAACCCGGCAGGCCAAGTTTGGACAAACTCATGCACAGGATAATATTGGAGTTCCACAGCGGGGTAGCTTCGCTAAAAATAATGCCGGGAAATGGAACACCATAGGCATTGTCGATAAGCAAGGGGATTTGATGCTGTTGAGCAATTCCATCCAAACGCAGCAGTTCTTCGTCTGTAATGACATTGCCTGTTGGGTTGGTTGGGCGGGATACACAAATCAGATTGATATCTTCGGTAATATTCAAATGGTCGAAATCAACGTGATATTTAAATTGCCCGTTGGGCAGCAGTTCTATATTGGGTTTATTCGCAACAAATAACCCTTCATCCAGCCCGGAATCTGAATAGCCGATATATTCTGGCGCAAGGGGAAATAAAACCCGTTTCATTGAGCCGTCTTCAGACCGGCCGGCAAATAAATTGAATAGATAGAAAAAAGCGCTTTGGCTGCCGTTGGTCAGAGCAATATTCTGCGGTTGGATCTCCCACCCCAGTTTTTCCTGTAATTCTTGAGCCAGTGCATTTATAAGCGTATTTTTCCCTTGTGGCCCGTCATAGTTACAGAGTGTTTCGCTCAATTGGCCGCTTGACGCCATGTCAGTCAATATTTGCTGGAAATAATCATCCATTTCAGGAATATGGGCAGGATTGCCACCACCCAACATAATTGCGCCAGGTGTTCTAAGACCTTGGTTGAGATCATTCATCAAGCGAGTGATCCCTGAATTTTGTGTAAATTTGTTTCCAAATTGCGAGAATTTCATAACGGTGTTTGCGTCTGTTTTTGTATAAGATGGAGACACCATACTCTGCCCATTACTAGGGTGCAATGGAGTAAAGTAGCCATTCTGTGTTTCTATATATTGTGTGTCGGGTATTTTTTGGATTTAACAACCTGATATTTGAGTTTAATCCAGTTTTTTATTTTAACGTGATATTTTTGTTTATTTTTATGCGCTAATTTTAAATTTTTCTCCACTCATCGATAATTAACTTACGTGACAAATTATTTTGAATGAGCGCCATTTTTAATTTGGGCTATTTTCTTTCACTACTTCTGGCTATTTTCGGCATAGGCAATTGGTGAGGTGATCATTTACCAAGCCTGCCGCCTGCATAAAAGCATAGCAGGTTGTACTGCCAATAAATTTAAACCCACGCTTTTTCAATGCAGTGGAAAGGGCGTCAGAAATATCAGTTTGAGCAGGAACTTCTGCCGAAGTTTCCCAGTGATTGATCCGGGGTGAACCATCCACAAAGCGCCAGATAAACTTGCTGAAATCGTCACCTTGTTCTTCCATGCGCAGATAAGCGCGGGCATTATGAATAATTGCGTTGATTTTCGCGCGATTACGCACAATGGCAGGATCTTTCATTAATCGTTCAACATCGCTTTCATCCATGTTAGCAATTTTGGCCGGATCAAATTGGTGATAGCACTTTCTATACCCTTCGCGCTTTTTCAGAATAGTGAGCCATGATAAGCCAGCTTGTTGCCCTTCAAGGCAAATCAATTCGAAAAGCTGTTGGCTTTCTTTCAATGGCTTGCCCCATTCATTGTCATGGTAGGCCAAATAATCAGGATCAGATGTTACCCAACCGCAGCGAGTGCTTTCCGTGTTCATAACGGCTTTATCCATAAATGCTTTTTCCGTAAGTGCCTTGCTCATAAACTAAACATCCTTGCAGATGAAGTTGAAGAATAGAACTGATTTTAGCTGTATAAATATACAAGTAAAGAGACTTAAATAAGATTTTTTTATACTGCGGCAAAATTGGCAGACGATCAGTGCTGTATATCTTACGGTCAAAGGGTATACTGACCCCTTTCGTTTAATTCTTATGTATCGCGTGCGGATTCAACATGCAAAAGTTTGATACCAAAACCTTTCAAGGGCTCATCCTGACATTACAGGATTACTGGGCGAATCAAGGCTGTACCATTGTCCAACCACTGGATATGGAAGTCGGCGCAGGAACCTCTCATCCTATAACCTGTTTGCGTGCTTTGGGGCCTGAGCCTATTGCCGCAGCTTATGTGCAACCTTCCCGTCGTCCAACTGACGGTCGTTATGGCGAAAACCCAAACCGCCTCCAGCACTACTACCAATTTCAGGTTATTATCAAGCCATCGCCGGATAATATTCAGGAGCTGTATCTTGGTTCTTTGAAAGAACTGGGGCTTGATCCTACCGTTCACGATATCCGTTTTGTTGAAGATAACTGGGAGAACCCGACTCTGGGAGCTTGGGGGCTGGGTTGGGAAGTTTGGTTAAATGGTATGGAAGTGACTCAGTTCACTTACTTCCAGCAGGTTGGCGGCCTTGAGTGCAAGCCTGTAACCGGCGAGATTACTTACGGTCTGGAACGTCTGGCGATGTATATTCAGGGTGTTGACAGCGTTTACGATCTGGTATGGAGCGACGGCCCGCTGGGTAAAACCACATATGGCGATATTTATCACCAGAATGAAGTTGAACAATCCACTTATAACTTCGAGCACGCCGATGTGGATTTCCTGTTCACCTGCTTTGAACAGTATGAAAAAGAAGCGAAGGAATTGTTGGAACTGGAAGTTCCGCTGCCATTGCCAGCCTATGAGCGCACTCTGAAAGCGGGTCATACGTTCAACTTGCTGGATGCCCGCAAAGCGATTTCCGTGACTGAACGTCAGCGTTATATCCTGCGCATTCGCACCCTGACCAAAGCAGTTGCTGAAGCTTATTATGCCTCCCGCGAGGCGCTTGGCTTCCCTATGTGTAACAAGACTATTCGTAATAAGAACTAAGAGGCCATCATGACTCAACAGACTTTCCTTGTGGAAATCGGTACAGAAGAGCTACCACCAAAAGCACTGCGTTCGCTGGCTGAATCTTTTAAGGCTAATTTTGAAGCAGAGCTGGATAACGCTAATCTGGGTCATGGTGAAGTTAGCTGGTTTGCGGCTCCTCGCCGTTTGGCGCTGAAAGTGGCAGATCTGGCTGCGGCACAGGCTGATCGCGAAGTTGAAAAACGTGGCCCTGCAATTGCTCAGGCGTTCGATGCCGAAGGCAAACCGACCAAAGCGGCGGAAGGTTGGGCCCGTGGTTGCGGCATTACCGTGGATCAGGCTGAGCGCATGGTCACGGATAAAGGTGAGTGGCTGCTCTATCGTGCCCAAGTCAAAGGCCGTGAAGCCAAAGCGCTGTTGGCAGATATGGTGAGCAACTCTCTGGCTAAACTGCCTATCCCTAAGTTAATGCGCTGGGGTGATAAAGAAACCCAATTTGTTCGTCCGGTACATACTGTCACTATGCTGCTGGGCAGCGAAGTGGTTGACGGCAACATTCTGGGTATCAAATCAGATCGCATTGTTCGCGGGCACCGCTTTATGGGTGAATCTGAATTCACCATTGAGAATGCTGAACAGTATCCGGCTATTTTGCTGGAACGTGGCCGCGTGGTTGCAGATTATGAAGCGCGTAAAGCGGCGATCAAACGTGATGCAGAGCAGGCAGCCGCTCAACTTGGTGGTGTGGCTGATCTGAATGACAGCTTGCTGGAAGAAGTGACCTCGCTGGTGGAATTTCCTGTCGTTCTGACGGCGAAATTCGAAGAAAAATTCCTCGAAGTTCCTGCCGAAGCACTGGTTTACACCATGAAAGGTGACCAGAAATATTTCCCTGTTTACGATAAGTCAGGAAACTTGATGGCGAACTTCATTTTCGTCAGCAATATCGAATCTTCTGATCCGCAGCAAATTATTTCCGGTAACGAAAAAGTAGTACGTCCACGCTTGGCAGATGCGGAGTTCTTCTTCAAAACAGACCGCAAGCAGCGTCTGGAAGATAATCTTCCTCGTCTGGAAACCGTCCTGTTCCAGAAACAGTTGGGTACACTGCGAGACAAAACCGATCGCATTCAGGCTTTGTCTGGCTGGATTGCGGAACAAATCGGCGCAAATGTGGAACATGCGGCTCGTGCGGGTTTGCTGTCCAAATGTGACCTGATGACCAACATGGTGTTCGAATTCACCGATACACAGGGCGTGATGGGGATGCACTATGCCCGTCATGATGGCGAAGCCGAAGAGGTGGCGCTGGCATTGAACGAACAGTATCAGCCGCGTTTCTCGGGTGATGAATTGCCATCAACAGGCGTTTCCTGTGCTGTCGCCATTGCCGATAAAATGGATACGTTGGCAGGGATCTTCGGTATCGGCCAGCATCCGAAAGGGGATAAAGACCCGTTTGCGTTGCGCCGTGCGGCATTGGGCATTCTGCGCATCATCGTTGAGAAAAAACTGCCTCTCGATCTCCAGACATTGGCAGAAGAAGCGGTGCGTCTGTACGGTGACAAGCTGACCAATGAGAAAGCTGTGGATGATGTGGTTGAGTTTATGCTCGGTCGTTTCCGCGCTTGGTATCAGGAGCTGGGTTACAGCGTTGATACCATTCAGGCAGTGCTGGCACGTCGTCCGACCCAACCTGCTGATTTTGATGCCCGCATGAAAGCGGTGACGCACTTCCGCACCTTAGATGAGGCGGTTTCTCTGGCGGCAGCCAATAAACGTGTTTCCAACATTCTGGCAAAATCAGAAGAGAAACTGAATGACAGCGTTCAGGCGTCTGTCTTGAAAGCAGCAGAAGAGATCCAACTGGCAACACATTTGGTTGTGTTGAAAGAAAAACTGGTGCCACTGTTTGCGGAAGGTAATTATCAGGATGCGTTGGTTGAATTGGCTTCCCTGCGTGAAGTGGTCGATGCGTTCTTCGATAATGTGATGGTTATGGATGAAGACTTGCAAGTCAGAATCAACCGCCTGACATTATTGAGCGAGTTGCGTGATCTGTTCTTGCGTGTTGCAGATATTTCACTGCTCCAATAAGTACTATCCGGCGAATATTATTGGATTGTTCGCCTGAAGTTATGGTTTGAAATAGAACTTAGTTGTGTAAAACCGCCCGCTTAATCACGGGCGGTTTTCTTTTTAGGCGCTACGTTTTTTTTATGGCCCAGTAAGTGCCGACAGACACTAACAGCCAAGTCATCATAGTGGCACTGATAGTGGCTTCTGAAAGGATGCTGGTATTACCATACAGCTGCATGAGCACGACCAACACGGGCATCAGAGGAGAGATAATCGCTACCCTGAATGGGTCGAGGCTTTTTAGGGCGAATTGTATCAATACCATCGGTATCATCACAAAGATTAAGGTCGTCAGTAGAATGGACACTGCCAGCTCTTGATTGAACACGACCGTGTGAGTGGAAAAGCCAATAATGCCGGAGAGGATGATGGTGAGGTAAAAACGAAGGCACATGACATCCACAATACCAAAACCATTCAGCATGATTTTTTTAGTCAGGATATTGTTCACCGACGTTGCAATACCGGCAAGATAGCAGCACAGCAACGACAGAGCAATTTGCAGAGGCGGTGTGCCTGCGATGATGCCTTCGCCATACCAAGCCCTAATGCTAAGAAAGACAATAATAAGAAACAGAGCCACGCTGATGCTCAGTAGTTTGAGTGATAAAGCCTGTTTCAGGAACAGGCGAGAAATCACCGCCGTCGCAATCGGATTGATTCCAAGGGTGAGTGTCGTGACCAATGTGGGTTGGAGGTAAGTTAGTGGATAAATCAGTAACCCCCAGCCGACAAAGCTACTGATATTGAGGAGAAATACTGGGCCGATAACGCTCTTTTCTCGGATACGGCGCCACAGCGTACTGATGTGGCGGATATTCCAGAATAAAAAAACCACGGTAGTGAGAGTAAAAGTAAAAAAACAGACGATGAAAGGACTTAAACGCTGACTGATTTCACTCGTCATGAGCATTGAAAAGGCGGTGATAAAGCACCAACTATAAGCTGCAAAGTAACCCATATATTGACGCATACTATTTCCTTTAATGAGCTATGGTTCCATAGCCAGTTTTATTTTTTCATCACGAATTTTTACGCTCGGCCAAGAAGGATATTGAGCATGCGTCTCAGTGGCTCTGCGGCCCCCCAAAGTAGTTGATCGCCTACCGTGAATACGGAATAGATGGGCTCATTATTGAGTGACATTTTTTTATAACGGCCTATGCCAACTTTGAGTGAATTACTGATAGCGGCAGGGGTTAACTGGCTAATGCTGTCTTCTTTATTGTTTGGCACATAGTTCACCCACGGATGCGCGTTTTGCACTAGGCTGGCAAACTCTTGTTCACTCACTTCACGTTTCAATTTCATCGTAATAGCGGCACTGTGGCAGCGTATAACCCCAACGCGAACGCACAAACCATTAACAGGGATAGTACCCGGCGGTAGCCCCAGAATTTTGTTGGTTTCCACTTCACCTTTCCATTCTTCCCGACTGTTTCCATCACCGAGATCGCTATCTATCCAAGGGATGATGCTACCCATTAATGGCGCACCTAGAGCGTCGGTTGGCATTTCTGAATTGGAGATCAACTCGCTGATTTTTTTTACCAACGGCAGTATGGGTGATTTAACGGCGAGTTCTTCCTGATTGAGATGTTGGTTGACGTAAGCACTCTGGGCAATTAATTCGCGCACTTGTTTGGCGCCGGCGCCGGAAGCAGATTGGTAGGTCATCAGGCTCATCCATTCAATTAAATCTGCTTTGATTAACCCTGCGAGGCCGATTAGGCTCAGAGTAATAGAACAGTTTCCCCCCACAAACAGTTTAAGTCCGTCATTAAGCGCTTTGTCGATTTGTGTGCGATTAACCGGATCAAGGATAATGCAGGCCTCTTTATCCATACGCAGCGCCGAGGCAGCGTCAATCCAATAACCTTGCCAGCCGCTCTTTTTCAATGTTGGGTAAACTGCTTTGGTGTAATCGCCACCCTGGCAGGTGATGATGATATCCATCTCTGCCAACGCTTGAATATTATTGGCATCCTTTAACTGGTAAGTGGTGCCATTAATGGTTGGCCCGATAGATCCTGCACTGGAGGTGCTGTAAAAATGTGGGGCAATGCCTTGGAAATTACCCTCTTCCAACATGCGTTCCAGTAAGACTGAACCCACCATTCCCCGCCAACCGACTAAGCCTACTTGTTTCATATTCCTTAACCCGTATTAAGTTAGAATTGTTAACAGTATGAATGAAATTTGTTATATACCCTATGAATTTCAAGATGCATCTCGGCGGCAAGGGAATGAATCTCCGGTCACATAGCTAACTATGTGACCGGAGTGAATGAGCACAGCCAATAAAGAGGCAACTTGAAAGACGACGGGTACATTAGAGTCAGATTGAAGTCATTAACGTCCGGACGATGCCATTTATATCTGCCATGGCGTACATTATGGTTGTATTCTCGCCAATTAAACACTTATCTTTAAAAAGGTATTGACGGTTTGCGGCGCTGGCAGTAAGATGCGCTTCGTTTTCGGCGAGTAGCGCAGCTTGGTAGCGCAACTGGTTTGGGACCAGTGGGTCGGAGGTTCGAATCCTCTCTCGCCGACCAGCATTCAGAAACCCCGCTCTTATGAGCGGGGTTTTTTCTTATGTGGCATTTTTACTTTTTTATAAACCTTGTAGGCTGATAAAAAAGTAAAAAATACCTCTCTCACTTTTTATCATCCTTACTTAGATCTGTTTTTGATTTTTTTATAAATTAAATTAATGCATAAGATGGCTGATTTAATAAATAACATGACAATTTGCATGTTAACTGATTATATTTAAATCAATTATCCTTACAGGATATTCCCCGGATCTTATGTTTCCCCGCCTTTTTTGTAAGCTCACCTATCTATTATTTACGTAATTGGTCACAAATTAGAAAATATCGTCATTAGATATTAATTCTGATTATTTGCCGATTATTTGGTTGTATTGTCTACTTAACGTGCGTGATGTCATATTTTTTAACCAAGTTTGTTAATAATTTTTTGCTTTTATGTTTTTCTTATGTGTGTAACGTAATGTGTACTTATGTTGACGTTAGGCATAACAATTGATTAATTGATAAACGAAAAACTATAAAACAAGCTGGGACAGTGGCATTTAGGAAGAAAACTCTGGGCTGGCTAGAACACAATAAACATAACAAACGGAGCTTAAGTAATGGCAATCTCCAAAAAAAAACAGTCCAGCTTTTTGAAACTGGGCGTCGGTCTTATCGCTCTGGCCGTAACTGCCAGCATTCAGGCTAAAACGCTGGTTTACTGTTCCGAAGGTTCCCCTGAAGGATTCAATCCACAGTTATTTACGACTGGGACGACTTTCGATGCCACGGCCAGGCCAATTTATAGCCGACTGGTGGATTTCAAATTAGGGACAACAGAGGTTATTCCTAGCCTGTCTGAACGGTGGGAAGTCAGTGAGGATGGTAAAAGCTATACGTTTTATTTGCGTAAGGGCGTGAAATGGCAGAGCAATAAAGATTTCAAGCCAACACGTGATTTCAATGCTGATGATGTTATTTTTACTTTTATGCGTCAGAAGGATAAAAACAATCCTTACCATAAAGTTTCTGGCGGCGGCTATGAATTCTTTATTGGCATGGATATGGGGAATCTCATCAGCAAAATAGAAAAAGTGGACGACTATACTGTTCGCTTTGTGTTATCTCGTCCTGAATCTCCTTTCCTGGCTAATTTAGCAATGGATTTCGCTTCAATTATTTCCAAAGAGTATGCTGATGTCATGATGAAGGCTGGTACACCGGAGAAAGTTGACCTGAATCCGATTGGTACAGGCCCGTTCCAACTACAGCAATATCAGAAAGATTCCCGCATTCTCTATAAGGCATTCAAAGATTATTGGGAAGGACCCGCGAAAATCGATCGTCTGGTTTTCTCCATTACTCCTGATGCTTCTGTTCGTTATGCAAAATTGCAGAAAAATGAATGTCAGATTATGCCGTACCCAAATCCGGCCGATATTGCCCGCATGAAGCAGGATAAAAATATTGTCCTGAAAGAGCAGGCGGGATTGAACATCGGTTACCTCTCATTCAATGTCTCTAAGCCTCCTATGGATAACCTGAAAGTGCGTCAGGCATTGACACTGGCTGTAAATAAAGACGCCATCATTGAAGCGGTGTATCAAGGGGCAGGGCAAAAAGCGAAGAACCTGATTCCCCCTACAATGTGGAGTTACAACAATGACATTAAAGATTACAGCTATGATCCCGCCAAGGCGAAGGAATTGTTGAAAGAAGCAGGCTTCCCAAATGGTTTTGAAACGGATTTGTGGGCTATGCCAATACAGCGTCCGTATAACCCCAATGCCCGTCGCATGGCGGAAATGATCCAAGCTGACTGGGCGAAAATTGGTGTTAAAGCAAAAATCGTCAGTTACGAGTGGGGAGAATACCTGAAACGTGCCAAAGACGGGGAGCCGAAAACCGTAATGATGGGATGGACAGGGGATAATGGTGATCCTGATAATTTCTTTACTCCACTGTTTAGTTGTACAGCCCAAGAACAGGGTTCCAACTATTCAAAATGGTGCTACAAGCCATTTGAAGATCTTATTGTAGCTGCCCGCGAATCCACTGATATCAATAAACGAACGGATCTTTATAAGCAAGCTCAGGTGGTGATGCATGAGCAAGTCCCTGCATTGATGATTGCCCACTCGACGGTTTACGAACCTATCCGTAAAGAAGTGAAAGGCTATGTGGTCGATCCGCTCGGCAAACACCTCTTTTACAATGTTGATCTCAAATAACTCTTGCTGCTGAGCTGTTGTGATTTTCCATCCCCCAGATTTTTCTGCGGGGATGGTTTCGCTTCTTTAATGGGCAAGTCAAATATGGCATTACACCAAACGGCCTAAAGAGCCGTGACTGGTATTTAAAAAGAGAATTCAGGATATGCTGCAATTTATCCTCCGACGTCTGGGATTGGTGATCCCGACGTTTATTGGCATTACGCTGCTGACTTTCGCTTTTGTACATATGATCCCCGGTGACCCGGTGTTGATTATGGCAGGGGAACGCGGCATTTCTCCTGAGCGCCACGCTCAATTAATGGCTGAAATGGGGTTGGATAAACCTCTCTGGGAGCAATATTTTCATTATGTTAATGGAGTAATGCATGGTGATTTGGGCATTTCTTTAAAAAGCCGAATTCCAGTATGGGACGAATTTGTTCCGCGCTTTAAGGCCACTTTCGAACTGGGCTTCTGCGCGATGTTACTGGCTATCTCAGTCGGTATTCCGGTTGGGGTATTGGCGGCAGTTAAGCGAGGTTCCATTTTCGATTACACCGCGATTGGTGTGTCATTGACTGGTTACTCCATGCCAATTTTTTGGTGGGGGATCATGCTGATCATGCTGGTCTCTGTCCAATTAAACCTGACCCCCGTGTCCGGACGGGTAGGTGATAGTGTTTTTCTTGATGACAGCTATCCCCTGACGGGCTTTATGCTGATTGATACGCTGTTTTGGGGAGAAGAGGGCGATTTTAAAGATGCTGTGATGCATATGATCTTGCCCGCCATTGTGCTGGGAACAATTCCATTGGCGGTCATTGTGCGTATGACCCGCTCTTCCATGCTGGAAGTATTGAGTGAAGACTATATCCGTACTGCTCGCGCGAAAGGCTTGAGCCGTATCCGTGTCATTATCGTTCATGCGTTGCGTAACGCCCTGTTGCCCGTCGTTACGGTAATCGGTTTGCAAGTGGGGATGACGCTGGCCGGGGCTATTTTGACCGAAACTATTTTTTCATGGCCGGGTCTGGGGCGTTGGCTGGTTGAAGCCTTGCAACGTCGAGACTATCCCGTCGTGCAGGGTGGAGTATTGCTGGTGGCGAGCATGATCATTTTGGTTAACGTACTCGTCGATTTGCTGTACGGCATCGTCAATCCACGAATTCGTCATAAAAATTAAGGAGCACATGATGACTCAAACAACTGAGCCAGCAGTATCGAGTGCGCCAGAATTGATGACGCCGATGCAGGAATTTTGGCACTATTTCAAACGTAACAAAGGGGCGGTCGCTGGCCTCATTTATATTATTATCATGCTGCTCGTTGCCATATTGGCGGGAGTATTGGCACCACATGGCCCAGCCGAACAGTTCCGCGATGCGTTGCTGACGCCTCCGGTATGGCAGGATGGCGGAAGCTGGCAATTCATTCTCGGCACCGATGATGTCGGGCGCGATATTCTATCCCGCTTGATGTACGGTGCGCGCCTTTCATTGCTGGTTGGCTGTATGGTTGTGGTGATGTCACTGATAATGGGCATCGTGCTGGGCGTGCTGGCAGGTTATTTCGGCGGTATCGTGGATATTGTCATCATGCGCATTGCCGACATCATGCTGGCACTGCCAAGCCTGTTGCTGGCATTGGTTCTGGTGGCAATCTTTGGCCCTTCTATCGTCAATGCATCACTGGCCCTGACTTTTGTCGCCCTGCCGCACTATATTCGTTTGACGCGAGCGGCGGTGTTGGTTGAAGTTAACCGGGATTATGTTACCGCTTCTCAAGTGGCTGGTGCGGGAGCCATGCGCCAGATGTTCATCAATATCTTGCCAAACTGCTTTGCGCCCTTGATTGTGCAAGCGTCATTGGGTTTTTCGAATGCCATCCTCGATATGGCTGCCCTTGGGTTTTTGGGTATGGGTGCACAACCACCGACGCCAGAATGGGGCACCATGCTGGCAGATGTTTTGCAATTTGCCCAGAGTGCGTGGTGGGTTGTGACCTTTCCGGGGCTGGCTATCTTACTGACAGTTCTGGCATTTAACCTAATGGGGGACGGGTTGCGTGATGCGCTCGATCCTAAGCTCAAGCAGTAGGGGTATTGTGAAATGGCATTGTTGAATGTAGAGCAATTATCGGTGCACTTCGGGGACGAAAGTACACCATTCCGCGCCGTTGACCGTATCAGCTACCGTGTTGAGCAGGGTGAGGTTGTCGGGATTGTGGGAGAATCTGGCTCCGGGAAGTCAGTCAGTTCATTGGCGATTATGGGGTTGATTGATTATCCGGGTCGGGTCATGGCGGAAAAGCTGGAGTTTGATGGCCGTGACTTGATGAAAATTTCAGAAAAAGAGCGCCGTCAATTGGTTGGTGCGGAAGTGGCGATGATTTTTCAAGATCCCATGACCAGCCTCAATCCGTGTTACACCGTCGGTTATCAGATTATGGAAGCGTTGAAAATCCATCAGGGTGGTAATCGAAAAACCCGGCATCAACGGGCGATCGACTTGCTGACACTCGTGGGTATTCCTGATCCTGTTTCTCGTCTGGATGTTTATCCGCATCAATTATCAGGCGGAATGAGCCAGCGCGTAATGATTGCCATGGCTATCGCTTGTCGCCCGAAACTCTTGATTGCCGATGAACCGACGACGGCATTAGATGTCACCATTCAGGCGCAGATCATCGAATTACTGCTGGAACTACAGCAGCAGGAAAACATGGCCTTGCTTTTGATTACCCATGATTTGGCGCTGGTGGCAGAAGCGGCACACCATATCATTGTGATGTATGCCGGGCAGGTCGTCGAAATTGGCAAGGGAACGGAAATTTTCCGTGCTCCGCGCCATCCTTATACACAGGCGCTATTACGGGCATTGCCTGAGTTTGCAACGAATAAATCCCGTCTGGAATCACTGCCGGGTGTTGTGCCCGGGAAATATGATCGTCCGACAGGATGCCTGCTCAATCCTCGCTGTCCTTATGCCAATGAACGTTGCCGTCAGGTAGAACCTCCATTGCAGTCAATAGGAGGGCATCAGGTTAAATGTCACACGCCGCTGGATGACGAGGGGAGGCCGCGAGCATGAGCACTCAAAAAAATAGCAGCGAACAGAAAATGCCTACGGCGCCTTTGCTGAAAGCCACTGAGTTAAAGAAATACTATCCGGTGAAAACAGGCGTATTTTCCTCAGAACGTATGGTCAAGGCGTTGGATGGGGTTTCATTTGAGCTGGAAAAAGGCAAAACACTGGCGGTTGTCGGGGAATCAGGATGTGGAAAATCCACTCTCGGGCGTCTGCTGACCATGATTGAAAAGCCAACGGATGGAGAGCTTTATTATCTGGGGCAAGATTTATTAGTCCCCAATAAAGAAGCAGAAAAACTTCGCCGGCAGAAAATTCAAATTGTATTTCAAAACCCTTATGCCTCCTTGAATCCCCGCAAAAAAGTGGGGCAGATCCTAGAAGAGCCATTGCTGATTAATACGTCGCTTACGGCAGATGAACGTAAGCAAAAAGTCATGCAGATGATGGAAAAAGTAGGGTTAAAGTCGGAGCATTATTTGCGTTATCCGCACATGTTCTCCGGTGGTCAGCGCCAGCGTATTGCCATTGCCCGTGGGTTGATGCTGAATCCGGATGTGGTGATTGCGGATGAGCCGGTTTCCGCGTTGGATGTTTCAGTGCGGGCGCAGGTTTTGAATTTGATGATGGACTTGCAGCAGGACTTGGGTCTATCTTACGTTTTTATATCCCACGATCTTTCGGTCGTTGAACATATTGCCGATGAAGTGATGGTAATGTATTTGGGGCGCTGCGTAGAAAAAGGGCATAAAGAGGTGATTTTCAATCATCCGCGGCATCCTTATACTCAGGCGCTGTTGTCTGCGACTCCGCGTCTGAACCCTGAATTGCGGCGTGAGCGTATCAAATTGACGGGTGAATTACCCAGCCCGATGAATCCGCCTCCTGGGTGTGCCTTTGCGGCCCGTTGTCGTCGGGCATTCAGTCACTGCACCCAATTCCAGCCTCAATTGAAGCAATATGGCGGGCAACTGATCGCGTGTTTCGCGGTCGAACAGGAGGAAGGCGCATCCTTTTAATCGCATTTGACCGGGGTGAGTGAGCGTAGCCAGCAAAGCTGCAACTCGAAAGACGACAGATATATAATAGATTGAAGTGTATATGTCGTCATATTAGAGCATATCACCGTTATATCCCGGTCATTTTTCTATTTTGAATTCATCAAAATAAGACGACCGCAAAGAAAATCAAGTATACTCAGACGCATTGTTAAGGTGCAGTCACCAGTCTTTTTACAATTATCGGTTTGGATAAGATGAAATTGCGTGTCAAACGTTCGTTAACCATTAAACAGATGGCCGCAGTGACAGGAGTCACTTTGGTAACCATTGCCATTTTCATCACGATCCAGTTATCGCACTTGTTGCAGCAACGGAAAGATGACTATATCAGCCAGCTTAATAATGCGGCTGTACAGATTCAGGCTCCTTTGACAGACGCGTTATTGAGTTCGGATCTCAATAGGGCAAAGACCCTATTAATAGGGCTTAAGACTTCAGGCATTCTGGGGCGGGCAGATGTGGTATTGTCTGACAATGTTCGGGTAATGAGCCTGGATTTTGCTACTCATCGTCCAATCCCGGAACTGGCAAAGCAGGTTTTCGGCATTCCCGTTGAAGTGAATATCCCTCTCTACGTTTATGGTGTCTCGCCAAAAACCGTAGAATCACAGGGGCATCTCATCTTGCAGGTTGATTCCAACAGGGTATACCGCTTTGCTTTAAATACACTTGCATTAATGTTGACCACTTATTTGTTGCTCGCCCTTATTCTTACCGTGGCGATAAGCTGGTGTGTCAATCGAATTATCGTCCATCCTCTGCGCGATATCGCACGTGAATTGAATGAAGAACAGCCACCCGCACCAATGCCCTGCCCTAAAGGCCATCGGGATGATGAATTGGGATTACTGGTAAAAGGCTACAATCGTCAAGTTAATACGCAGAAAACACTATCAAAATGAAACCTTATAAGATGAACCGTGGTCTATATCCTATGGACTTCCAGTTGCCTCAAAACGGCAAGGGAATACAGCCAACAAAGAGGTAACTTGGAAGACGACGGATATCATTCCCGATGGTAATATTCATGCCGTGATCATTGTCGTAGGCTGTAAAGGATAAAAACTAAACAGGTAGGGGTAAGTGAGAATGCAGGGCAACAAAATTGGATATCTTATTGGTGGCACGCTTCTGGCGATGACTAACCTAGTTCAAGCAGAAACCTTGCAGCCCGACCCTGCCTGGCAACAGGGGAAACTTGATAATGGGTTCAGTTGGGAAATCCTGCAAACACCACAACGGCCCAATGACAGGATCCAGTTGCGGTTACTGGTCAAGACCGGTTCACTCTCTGAGAAGAAACAGCAACAAGGTTATACCTATCTTATCCCTAAAATTGTTTTATCCAGCAGTAAAGATTTATCATCACAAAAACTTGAAAATCTGTGGCGCAACGTCATCGATACTAAAAATCCTTTTCCTCCCGCCATTGTTTCATATGATTTCACGCTCTACAGCCTGAGCCTGCCAAATAATCGCCCTGAACTGCTGCAAGATGCATTGATATGGCTATCCGATATCGCCGGTGGAGCGGTATTCACGCAGGAGACGCTGGCGCAGGCCATGAAGGATAACGGGAACCTTGTCACAACATTTCCATCTGACACTCAAGATCCGGTATGGCGTATGCGGCTGCAAGGCTCTACCCTGATCGGGCATGATCCCGGAAGGCCGTTATCCATGCCTGTGGATGTGAAGAAAGTGGCTGATTTCTATCAGCAATGGTACACCCCGGATGCAATGACTTTGTATATTGCGGGTAATGTTGATAGCCGAACATTGCCAGAACGGATCAATCAAACATTCACGCCATTGGCAGGCAAGCGGCAGACACCCGTTCAGGTGCCCACATTATTGCCCCTGAAAGCGGCAACAGTTGGGGTTGTGAGCGATAAAGCCCAGCAGGACAGTCTGTCTCTGATCTGGAATCTGAATTGGTTTCCGATTACTGACTCTAAGGCACTGACTCAGTATTGGTTAAATGATCTGGCGCGTGAAGCCCTGTTCCATTACCTGCAATTGGGGCTTAAGGGTAAACAAAGTGATATGAAGTTGAGTTTGGATTGCCATGTTATTTATCAACGGGCGAATTGCTCATTAAATCTGGGAGCGCCTGCGGATAAATTGATGGCTTCGACACATTATCTGGCCTCCCAGCTGTCATCGTTGCGTGAAAATGGCTTGCCACAAGAACAGTTTGATGAACTCTATGAGCAAAACCGTAAGCAGCTCCAGCATGTGTTCGCCATGTACGCTCGTTCTGATACCGCTTCATTGATTAACCAACGGCTGTTATCACAACAAAATAATGTGATAGACATTGCCCCGGAACAATATCGGCGTTTAAGACAGGCATTTTTATCTTCCCTGACGCCACAGGTTTTGAATAAAAAACTGCAAGAGATGCTGTCTCAAGAAATTTCTTTTATTCTGCTGCAACCAAAAGATGAAGCGGCAATTAATGTTAACCAGATAAAAGACAGTTTTAATCAGATTATGCGGCCGGGGCCATTGCCCGAGAGTGCAAAAGAGTCTGGCACAGAGAAAGCGGCGCAGTAACAGAGGCGAACCAGAATGGATGGGTAGCCCAATGGCATTTTAAGATAGCGAAATTTAATGCCGTGAAACATGCCGGAATGTGAGGTTATAACGCACGTTATCTTGCAAAGGCGAGGGGGCTATTCCATCTTTGAGCGGCAATACGCCGTGATAACACAGGCGAGAATCCCCTCCCCATACAACGATATCGCCATGAGTCAGAGTAACGCGCTGGCAAGGCTGTTCGCGCTGTAACCCACCGAATAAAAAAGTCGCCGGTAATCCTAATGAGACCGACACGATGGGATGAGAAAAATCCATCTCATCTTTATCCTGATGCAAAGACAAACGTGCACCCGGATGATATCGATTAATCAGACAAGCATTCGGAATAAAGTGAGAGAATCCTGCGCGGTGAGCGGCTTGTTGAGCAATTTGCAGGAATATTGTCGGTATCTGCGGCCATGCCTGCCCTGACATAGGATCAGTTTCGGTATAGCGGTATCCTTGTTCATTGCTTGTCCAACCAAACGTGCCGCAGTTGGTCATGGCGATTGACATAGTATGCCCGTTCGGAATGACAAAATGGCGAAAGGGGGCGGCTTCAGCAATCGCCGTAATGTGCTGCAATAATGCTTGCGCTTCATCATAGGCAAAGCCGCGCAAAACAACCGCATCCTTTGCCAGAGGCTCTTGCCATTGGCGAAGGATACTGTCATCGTTGGCAAATAAATCATCTATCATCATTGTCACCGAGCATCATAAAAAAGCATTTCGAAGAGATAGCACAGGTTGCCGTACTTCCTCCAGTTTGCGACATCGTTCGTTAAATAATATCTGCAAATACCTTCATCGCGTTTTGGCCTCCCGGGCCAATAGTTCTCGTTTACGCTCCACTCCCCAACGATAGCCGGATAAGTTTCCGTCATGCCTGACTACGCGATGGCATGGGATCGCGACTGCCAGCATATTGGCCGCACATGCATTGGCAACTGCGCGCACAGATTTTGGCGAACCAATGCGTTTAGCGATTTCGGTGTAGGTCACTGTCTTGCCTACAGGGATTTCCTGTAAAGCGAGCCAAACACGTTGTTGAAAGGCGGTACCTCGAATATCCAGTGGCAATGTTAGCGCAATTCCCGGCGTTTCGATAAACCCAACGACATGGGCAATCAGTTGTTCAAACTGGGGATCTCCACCGATAAATTCTGATTGTGGGAATTTATCTTGCAGATCTTGCAGGAGTTTATCTGGGTCATCCCCCAATAAAATCGCACAAATCCCTTTTTGACTTTGAGCGACTAAAATATGGCCCAATGAGCATATGCCGAGCGCAAAGTAGATTTGCATTCCTCTCCCGCCTGCGCGCCAAACTTTTGGTGTCATGCCCAATAAATCAGATGAGATTTCATAGAAGCGGCTGCTGGAATTGAAACCCGCATCTAAAATCGCTTCGGTCACACTATTATTTTGTTCTAAATTATCTCGCAAACGCTGAGCACGGTAAGCATTGGCGTAGGCTTTTGGCGTCAAACCCGTTTGAGATTTGAATAGCCGGTGGAAATGGAATGCACTCATTCCGACATGGCGGGCAATCTTTTCCAGTGTGGCGTTATCATTTTGTTCGATGTAACGGCAGGCTTGCGCTATTTTGGCAAGGTATCCGGCCGCTTGTTCTGGCTGGTTATTAGACAAGCGCTTACTTGGGCGATAGCCTTGCTGCTCGGCGTCGTTTTCGTTATCAAAAAACACGACATTCTCCCGTTTTGGGAGGCGGGCAGTACTGGAAGGCTGGCAATATATACCCGTAGTGCGCACAGCATACACGAAATGATTGTCAGCCTCCTTGTCACGTTCAACGACAGCCTGCCAACGTTTATCATCGGTCGTCCACAAATTTTTGCCACTCATATATCACCTGTGATAGTTAGCTGATGAGTATCGGAATACTGGTATATAATGGCTGAAAAAACACTCCGCTCCTTGCTTTTTTAATTTTTGGAAAAATTGGAACATTGAAGAATGCGATTATTGAAGTTATTGATGCGGTTTTCTATGTACTTATTGCAAAGCGTGATCATAGGTCTTAGCTCTGGCTCATTGATAGCACTTGTTTATTTTGGTTTGCTAACAAATTTTTCTGATAAATATAACTACCTATTTTTCTCACTGGCGGGACTGGGGATTGCTGCTTTATTGTATTATTTAACCGAAAAGATTAAAGATAAACTCTCAATATTACAATGAAAGGTAGTTATCGGATATTTCCGAGATAAATTCATGATAATTTTTGTTTTAGAGATATATAATGGCTTTAAAAAATAGCCAGCGAAAATATTGCTTATTTTTTAGAAGCTCATTGGAGCCGATTTTGCTACGGTATAATTGGCCTGTAACACCTATAATGACTTTAGTTACAATCACGTAAATTGAATGCAGATAACCAAGTTATTTTAACGTTTTCTTGTTAATAAAAAGCTATTTTCATTATTTCCAATATGCTAAATTAGGTTTCTTAATATATTTTTATAAAAATAGGATGATAATATTTATGTCATACATGATATATCTAACCTTAAACGGTAAGAAGCAAGGGTTAATATCAGCAGGGTGCTCAACACTAGAATCGATAGGAAATAGATATCAAAAAGGGCATGAAGATCAAATACAGGTGCTTAGTTTAAATCACTCAATATCACGTCAGCAAAATGTTTCTCACCAACCTGTGCAGTTCGTTAAACCTATCGATAAATCGTCACCATTATTGGCAATGGCGATAGACTCTAACGAGTCACTGGATGGTAAATTTATTTTTTACAGAACCAGCCAGACAGGCCAATTAGAACTTTTTTATGAAGTCAAAATTACAGAAGCAACTATCATGGATGTTTCCTGTATCTATCCCCACTCGATCAATGATTTTGATTCCATGCCATATGAAAAAGTTGTTTTGAACTACAAATCCATAGCCTGGAATCATATCACTGCCGGAACGTCTGCCTATAGTATTTGGGAAGACAGAGTTTATTAAATTACTGAACTAAGCATATATATAGCTATATGCTTAGTTACATGATTTTATATCTTTAACATACTTATTTGGAGCGACAAGCGAAGTTCTATAAGGGCATTTGACATATCCTGAGTTTTGCAATTTATAATCAACGTAGATAGATACGGGAACGCTGGCTACAAGAGATAGTACAGAAATTAATATGCACAAATTTACAAAAAAACCACTGAATGGGGTTCGAGTACCTATTAAACAATTTTTGATTGCCCCAATAAACATACTGTAAACTATTGCCATACCAAAACATCCAACAAAAACTCTCCAGGAAAAGCGTATTATTTCCTCCATGTTAATTAATGACAAAAAATCTATCCAAGAAAAATATAAAAATAACGTCAATAAAAACAAGAAAAAAAGCGACATAACAATACAGAAAATCCTCTTCCATATAGTTATCTGTATTTTGTTTTCTTTATATTTCATAGGGTTATTTTTCCATTATTTTGATTTTTGCATTATCGATTCTATATTGAACAAGTTAAACAGGGCAGTTGGGTATTTTTTATGAGGTTAAAATAACAGGACAGCTATCATGGATGTTTCCTGTATTTATCCTCACTCGATCAATGATTTTGATTCCATGCTATACGAAAAAATTGTTTTGAACTAAAAGTCCATAGCCTGAAATCATATCACTGCTGGAACGTCTGCCTATAGTATCTGGGAAGACAGGGTTTATTAAATTACTGAACTAAGCATATATATAGCTATATGCTTAGTTACACGATTTTGGATCTTTAACATACTTATTTGGAGCGACAAGAGAAGTTCTATAAGGACATTTGACATATCCTGAATTTTGCAATTTATAATCAACGTAGATAGACATCGGAAAGCTTGCCACGAAGGATACTGCAAAAATCAATATGCACAGATTTACTGAAGGCCCACTCCATGAAGATGGCGTACTTACCAAGCAATTTTTTATTAACGAAATAAACATATGGTAAGCGATTGGAAGACCAAAACATCCAAGGAAAATTCTCCAGGAAAAGCGTATTGTTTCCTCCATATTAATAAATGACAAAAAATCTACCCAAGACAAATATAAAAAGAATGTCATTAAAAGTAAGACAAAAATTGATACAACAATGCAAAAAATCCTATTCCATAAAGTTATCTGTATTTTGTTTTCTTTATTTGGCATAAGTTACCTATAAGAAAGTGGTGAGCGTGGGATAAAATTATACTTTGGTGTTGCTAAGTGATCACGGAGCCTTCTTTTGGCTTCCTCATTCCTGAAGGCTTCTATGAGTTTCGCACTTAATTGATATTTTTCATCTAGATGGTACAAAATTGCTGCTACAATAACACCGAAAATAAACAATCCTATAGCAACTCCGATTACACTAGCGCCCGTCACTACATAAAAAGCAGATATAGCTTTCCCTACTACTAATGTCGCTGAGAGAGAAACAATGGCTTTTGCCATATCCATAGTAATATTACCCAAAAAGTTATGAATGTCATATTCATCCCTTACCAATAATTCAAAGATTCGATAGGCACCAGCAACAATAACACAACGTCTTGCTCCTGTAATAATACCATTTATTACACCTTGCGAACCTATTCCCATGTCTATCATTTTCCAGTGACTCGCACCATATTTTGCAGCAGTTAAGAATTTCCTAACGCCTGTCCGTCCTGTTAATTTTATGCATTTGTTTCCATATTTATCAATATATTGAGTAGCCTTAACACCAAAATAACTGCTAAGTTCGTTTGCTGTTCTAGCTAATCCAGAAAGATCAAGGAAACTACCCGAAAATGACGTCGCAATATCTGCACACTTAAATGCAGCTTCTTTCCATGATGCATTTGGCTTAGGGTTACATAGATTTTTTACAGCACTAATGGCTTCTTCGGCTGTCAACAAAACATAGAGTTCTAGATCTTCGTCTAACTTCTTTTCCATTTCATCGAGTTGTTGCTTCATTTCCTTTCTTCTCAAATCATCGATTTGTTTTTGAAAGTTAGCATGTTCTTTTAGATTAAAATCATCGGCAACAAGTGTTCTTAAATGAGGATCGTATTTCATGTAATAACTCCCTTTATATTTTAGTGAGTAATTTATTTTGGTGATTTTATCTTTTAGCCATAGGTGTTTTTCATTACGAATGAAAGATCACAATGTAACACTTTAATGGAGAAAAATAATCCTATAAATTGGGTGCTATTTAAACATGTTATAAGCCTTATTAACGCAATTTTCTAGGTAATTATTGCCAAGCGTTAACAATAGGGCTTGGTATATTTCATTTATTACGATTATTTATTTTTTACTGCCAACAAATTTAGATGATAAATATAACCATCTATCTTCCTAAATTGCGAAACCAAAAAAAAAATCAGCCAGTTAAAAAAGCGGCTGATTTCTTTAATTATGAGAAAGAATGTGATGACTTTACGACTTTGCTTTCGCAGCAGCCCTTAACTCAGTCACGTTCTTTCCTCCAATACCCCAGTTATCTGTTTCGACTTCATCAATGATCACAAAAGTTGTAGCGGGGTTTTTTCCAAGTACATCCACCAGCAGTTGGGTTGCACCTTCAATCAGCTTTTGTTTTTGTTCAGCAGTGGCGCCTTCACGAGTAATTTTGATGTTCACAAATGGCATAAAATGATTCCTTTATAGTTTGTTATGAGATATTCCCACTTTGGTACGGGAGTGTAGGTACAGCAAAAAACAGTTTTATTGTTGGATGAATCTTATTCTGGCTTTTTCTCTTCAGCCGTGGCAATCCACGCGGCACAAAAGAGTGTCAGACGGGCGAAGAAATAGAAGAATGCCATTAAACCGATCACTGAACCAAATGCTGCTCCGGAAGGAGAACTGGCAAGGCGTGGCAACATCATGGTCATGATGGATTTGATGATTTCAAATCCGATGGCTGCCATTAATGTGCCTTTGAACAAAGCCTTTCGTTCGGGTCGGTGACGGGGCAATATCCATAATATCCATAGAAATAACAAATAATTGGCAGAAATGGAAATGATCAGGCCGATGGATGTCCATGCAGGGCGAAGCCATTCAATGTTCTCCAATCCAAGGGCATGGACGATAGTGGCTTGGGCTGAACCAGCGATGGAAGTCAGTGAAAGTGTCATAACCAACGCAAATAAAAGCCCGAACAAGGAAAAAAAATCACGAATGTACTGGAAGTAGATTTTCTCTTTATCTTCGTGATTGCGTTCCCAAATATCCCGGGATTGGGCGAGTATCGCCTCGCGTAAGTTTCCGACCCAATTTACTCCGGAGTAAAGTGCAATCGCAAGCCCTGTCAGTCCCACCGTTGTTCTTTGGTTAACTGCCGTGTCGACGCTGTTTTTCAGGGTATTGGCAAGAGCGGGATCGTTGATGCTATTGGCAATGCCATTGATCAGGCGAGCCAGTAAGTCTGGATTGGAGGCCAGCACAAAACCTGCAATCGCAAATGAGAGCATCAGGATCGGGATCAGGGATAAAAAAGAGAAATAGGTGATGGCAGCGCCAAATTGGCTGCCCATTCGATCATTAAAACGCTGTGCTGCCCGAATTAAATGAGCAATAAAAGGAATACGCCGGATAGCATTGCCAATACGAATTGTCATGGAAAGGGCTTTTTTGCTGCCATGTAGCCCTTTCTCTAGTGGAGTGCGGCTTTTCCTCGTACCGGTTTGCTGCTTATTTTCAAGATCAATTGGCATTACTTCCCCTTAAATCTGGTCGTGCTGAGTGTTATTCACCATTGATTGCTCACCATACCGTTATTCATCATATTGTTAAGTAGAAAATATCGGTATGAGAAAAAAAGAGTAACAGGCGAAGCGGAAAAGGCAATATGGAGAGGGGAAAGAACGGTAGCGGCATCAGCCGCTACCGTACAAGAGATCACGATGATCAATCTAATTTGTAGCCTTTCATGTTGCTGTTAACAGCAGGAAGTTCAGTATTATTGCTTTCGTTTTTCACGAAAGGCACTTTACCGGAGAAAAAGTCTTTTTGTGCCGAGAAGGCCAGACCTGCGATGGAATCCGGTAGGTTAACTCCCATGTTTTTGCTTCTGTCGTATCCCGCGACAGATTGCTGATGGATCTGTTGCGTGTTGACCACAACAGACCCTTGGGCGCTGTCAATTTTACCTGCCACCAAAGACGTTTTATTGGCGATATCCAGATTCACTCTTTGATTGCCGGTCAGGGCTGTTTGCTCCCCGATTGACTCCCGATCGAGTGTATCGTAATTGCCTTTCAGTTTGCCTTTGAAGCCCTTGAAAGTCGCTGCCAATTGTTCTTTCAAACCCGGATTTTCCCCTTCAGCCTTGGCATTGTCGGTTGCTACCGGCGGAGCAGGCAGTTTATTCAGATTGTCGCCCTTGACGGTTCTGCTATAACCCAAGCCAGCATCCAGACCGACGTTCAGGCTATGGGTGCTATCTTTCAGGCTTTCCACATTGAAATTGCCGCCAATTTTACCTGTAACTTCACCCGCAGTGACATTCGCACCTTTGAGTGATGTATCTCCGCCACTGGTCAATGTGAGATTGTTGCCGGAAATTTGTGTGTTGCGATGAGTCGTTTGGGTCAGTTGATTGACGCCAAATTTCAATTCGCCACCCATGTTGTATTTGTTGTCGATGATGCCCGTTGCATTATTATCTGCTGCTGTGTCAGCACCTTCATTTTTGCGAGCCAGGGACGATGTACCACCGTTGGCTTTGGCACCAAAATTCCAACCATCGGCATAAGCGGTGTCCTGTGCTGAAGTCAGGTCGATTTTTCCACGCTGGGCGGTTAAACCAACTTGCTTACCTGAAACCTGTGTTCCTTGTAAGGCCAGATTATTGCCGGCATGCAGATTGACTCCTCGTTCACCGGTAATCGCGCTGGTTTGGGCCGTTGTGTTATTTTGGTGGTCAGTATTGTAACCGCCTCCCAGACTGCCACTGAAGTTATTGCCATCAGGGTTAGTTCCCGCTGTCAGGGAAACTTCGGCATTATAACCGTGGCTTTTCTGTTCGTTTCGGTTGGTCGCATGGTTGAACTGGATATTCCCACCTGCGTCAATGTTGGCTGAACCATTATTGGCTTTGAACGATGTCGCTTGATAGCGAGCATCTCTGGTCACTTGAACATTGACATTGTTATGGGCATTGATATTGCTGGTGACGGCACTGCTATTTTTGTGTGATGTTTCCTGATAGCTGCCGCTGCCTTTACCATTAACGGAAATATCCGCCCCGGTTGTGGTGTAGACACGCAAACGGCCATCGCCTTTGGTGTCAGCAGAATAGCTGTTTTGCTGATTGAATGCAGCTTCGCTGGTATGGCTGCCGGCGGTCAGTGAGACACTGTCTTTCCTGGCCTGATATTGGGTGCCTTGATCGTAGATATCACCAGTTGTTGTCGCCTTGATATCACCAGCCTTGACGGACGTCACAACCGCATTGGATTGATGGCTATTGGTGTAGCGGCTGCTGCCATTCATGGCCAGTTCAATACCGACATTAGGCAGGCGTGTTTTCGAGATAGACATATCCAGCTTGCTGTCGGCAGCGGCTTTGGCTGTTTTTTCCACCGGGCGGGTTGTTGAACTGTAATCGGCTGTGCCGTTGATCTCTCCCCCTACCTGCAATTGCTCGGTTGAATTGAATTCGGTGTTGGACGTTGCCACATTTTTGATACTGCCGGCATTGGCCTGATAAGTTCCCTGAACCTGATGATCAGTACCTTGCTGTTTCAGTTCACCCTTTGCGTTCAGTTCGAGATTACCGGTAATCCGTGTTTGGGCTACAGTTGACGTTGTTTGGCGCTGGTACTGGTTATTGCGGTTATAAACGCCTTCCGCACCACTGCCGAGTTTATCCATGCCACCGGTGATAAATACGTTGCTCTGGAGTTTTTCTTGTGAAGTCGAAGTTGAAGCGTTGTTTTCTCCCGCCAGCAAGGAAATATTATTGCCGGTTATTTTCGCATCACCCTGCTTGGTCACCAGATGGGAACCTGTCACCGTAACATTTTGGCCGGAATTCATAACGAGAGTGCCGCCATTCAATTCGGATGATTTCTGGGCTGTACTCGCGTTTTCCTGTTTATTGAGTGAGTGCTCAAAACCTATACCTGCCCGGTATTGCTTATCTTGTGTTTCCTTTGTGTAGTAGTGCCACTGGAGGTCACTTTTGGTCTGTTGAGACTGATTCTTCTCACCATAATTCAGTATGTTGATATTACCTGAAGTATTGAGTTGCAACTCGCCGGCGCTTTTCGCCAGACTGCCAATGACATTAATATCTTTATTGCTGAGCAGTTTCAGTTCGGTATCAGAGCTCAAATAGCTGCCGGAAGATTTTTGCTGTTTGTTTTGTTCCTGATTGGTATTTTTGGTGATGTTGAAGATGGTGCCTTTTCTTTCATCTACTGTTTTAGAAAGATGGCTGACGGCGTTATCAATCGTTAAGTGCCCGTCATTGGCTTCAACATAGGCGCCTTTTTGGGCTTTAATTTTACTGCCCGTAATGGTGATACCATTTACTCCACTCAGCAGCAGATGCCCGTTGGCAGTCACTTCGGAAGCATGGTGTGTTTCAGATTTGTCGCTGTTATTTTTATTGCTTCCACCCGCGAGGCCGCCCCAGTATGTTTTATCTTTGGTGACGAGATGCTCATTAACGAGAGATTGCACGGCAATATTAGTTTTTTGTCCCGCTGAGACGATCATATTTTTGTCGGAATGAATACGGGTGCCGACAATATCGACATTCTCGCCCGCTTTGATGCCCAAATCTCCGCCGGAGCGCAATTCATTATCAACATTTCTTTGAGAGGTATTGATATCATTCCAGTAACCTGTCTGTAGCGAGGCCTGATGATTTTTCTTATACCCGCTCTCTTTCACCATGTCCGATTCCACTAACCCGGCCAGTTTCACCCCTTTTTTGGCGGATACAGACAATTGATTACCGGCATCGATTTTGCTGCCAAGTACTTCGGCATTGCCTTCGTTGGCAGTCAGGTGAACATTTTCACGGGCAGTAATGGTATTGCCTTCATACTGATATTTTTCATCTTCTTTAGTGACATCATATTGCCAAGACATTTGCCATTTATTATTAGTATCGCTATTAAACTGGTGAAGTTGTTGGCCTTCTAATGCCAGGTTGGCACCCGTCAGTTTGACATTATCCCCTTTAATATCCGTTGCCATCACTTTATTGTCTTGTTTGGCAACCAAAGTGATGTTTTTACCCGTCAGCTGGGTACGGGCGACCGATTCACTGATCTGTTTTTGTTGGGTATATTGACCCTTGAATCGGCCTTCGGAATTATCATCGCCAAGCGTATTTGATGAAGAACGATGCATGAACCCTTGGGACAGTATGTTTTTGCCTTGTACGGCAATATCGCCACCTTGCAATGTCGCGGCTTCTAACTTCACGTCGCCAAGAGAGGTAATGTCGATGCTATTGTCTGCCGTCATTTTGCCTTCTAAATTGACGCCACTTCCTTCTGCTGTATTTAACAGGCGAATGCGCCCGGCCTGCATACTGCCCAAATAGTAACTATCGAGTGCGCCAATTCTCGCTGGTTGCGAAGCCAAAATACGCCCATCGGCTGAAACTTTGTTATTCCCGGTGGTGATGTTGAGGTCTTTTGAGGTAACGATTTGTCCATTGCTGTTAATTTTTGGCGCAATCAAATTCAGGACATCGCCGTGAGATAAGCCGTTGTTTCTGATATTCAGGGTGTTTTGGTTATTGAAGTTGCTGAATCCCTGCAAAATACCATTGTCTACCAGCGGGTTGCCGACAACCAATGAAGCCTGATTGGTATTGATAAAGCCACAGCCATTACAGGTAATGCCGTTGGGGTTTGCCAGTACGTAATCGGCGGCCATGCCAAATATTTCCTGTTTACCGAGCAACAATGAAGGATTACGGCTAATCACCTCATTTAATATCACGGTTGCCGTGCGCCCGTTCAGGTTGCTATTGGCCGAGAGCTGACCTGCCAATTGAGATTGCCCGTCAATCAAGGAGTTGTTTAATACCGCTCCTCTTTCGTTAACGTTGAATTCGTTGTATTGGTTATACGATAAACCGGATTCTGAAGGTGCAACAATATTTACTACTGTTGCACCGGTGTTGGCTTGATTAACATCCGGGCGGTGTGCGGCATCACCTCCGGGCGTAATGTTATTGGCGAAACTGACTGAACAGGTGGCCAGAATAATAGCCATTGATGCGGCGAGTTTTCCCGTGGGAGATAACTTGAACTTTTTTCTTTTCATATTATTACCTTTTATTTTCTTTCTTTATTTTTACCCGCCGTTTTTCAAATTGCCTCTTGGTTGGCTGTATTCCTTTGTCGCCTTGATGCAACTCGAAACTCTTGAGGTATCCATATGCAGTTATTCGGGGAAAAAAATCCCCCTGGCTTTCTACTTTCAAAAAAACATCAAACGGATTAACAAATTAAAAAACTAAAAAATGTAAGAAAAACGAGTTAACAGTTGCATTGGTTCATCTGAGTCCCTGCCTTGGTGAAAGAAAAACTTGCCCCGACTGATTTCAACATCCGCAAACAGGTGTTGATAACGCAAGGTCAAGCCCGCGCTCAATCCAGCGCTGCTTTTCCAGCCATGTTGACTGCGATAGCCTTTCATTTGTCCGATATCCACCCCCGTGCGCAGCGAAAGGGAACCGTTGGAAAAGGGGATGGAATGAGAAAGGGTATTTCGCAGATACCAGCCGTTATCCCCCGATAGGGTATTTTTGCTGAACCCGCGCACGGCATTACGATCGGTGACATTGAACCATTCAATGCCCGGCAGCGCATCTCGGCTGTATTGGGTATGAAATTGGCTCTCAAATCGGTAAGGAACATTCAAAAGCGTAAAACGCTGCTGCCAGTTCGCCGACAACTTCCCTTTAGTAAATTTTTTATTCCCGTCGGTTGTGAACGTTTGATTGCCGAACCACGGCACGCCTCGCTCGATACTCATATCAAGGGAAAGCAACCCGGTAGGAATAATCTGCAAATGGCTGACTCCCAGCTCCAGTATCCCCAAGGTCTGGCTGTTGATCGACGTGGTGGCGTCTTGAAAGGAGTTTCTGTAATTTTTGTAAACCAGTTGGCTATATAAGATATCAAGCTGGTGCTGATTGCGGTGGAACACCCAATCCGTGCGCATTCCCGTTTGTTGTGAGCTGCCGTGTAGCTTAACTTGGTGTAATTGAAAACGGGGACGGCTGGTGTACTGGGAATAGCTGTTGAAGCCGCTGAATGTCAGGGCGCCATAAGGGAGCGAATAGAATAGGGTATAAGCACGATTGTATTGATTGTTGTACGAGCCATCGGGCTTATTGACGCTACTGCTGCCGTTGAGGCTGACAAAGTCAGATAACCCTAAGGGGCTATCCACACTGGCATTGAGACGGGTAATCCACTTTCCTGTACTTTTTTGCCCGTAATTATCCGTTGTGGTTGTGATGCGCCACGGGGAAGCGTGTTGATTATGCAGTTTGATAATGGAACCGCCACTGATCGTTCCGGGCAAAATATCGAGGGTCGTTTTGTTTGATTGCAACCGGTTTGCCTGATCCAACCCTTGGTCAAGCTGGTTTAAATTGAGGGGCCTGTTGATCAGGTTCGGGAATAGCATGTTGCTGTTGACCCAGCGGTCACTTCCTTCTATAGCCTCAATAAAACCTTCGACAACATTGATCCCCAATTCTCCATCCCGATTGGGCGGAATAAATTGTACCCGCGCAGTGATATAGCCTCTGGCAATATAAAGGTTAGTGATTTCTGCTGATAATTTATTGATATCGTTGCTGGTAATACAACTGTCAGACAGTGCGCTGAGGGTATTCAAATCACTTAAGGGAAGCAGCGTAATACCTTGAAGGTAAACACTTTGAATATTAATACCATTGATAGCCAAACAGGGAGGTGCTTCCACCAGTACAGGAGAAATAGCCTGTGGCGAAACGCTATCAGCGCGGTTAATCAGCTCCTGATGACGGCGTTCTTCAATTAATTGTTCGATTTCCCTGGCGGTATCCTGCAAGGTCTTCCTTGTTTCATCTGCCGGGAAAACAAGATCGGGTGCGTCAGGTGATGCACTTGCTTGAAATGAAGTACTCAGTGATATTGAAGTACTCAGTAGAATGAAAATTGCCGTCCTTTTAATCATTGGAATACCCAAATGGCAATGATGAATGAGGAAAGTGTCGTTTTGGGCTAAATGCAACCTTCCTAGTCTATTAATTAATCATTAAAGCATAGAAAATATTTTATTTTGCTCTGATTAATAGTCGAGTATTGTACTAAGGTATTATTTACGGTCACAAATTTGTATTATTGACTTATAATTTCCGATTTTACTTATTTCACATGCTTATTATTAGTCACTAAAGTAAATTCAATGTGGTTTTAATTAAAATTCCAAAACGATAATGAGTTAAAATTAGGCTTGTATTTTACTTTGTGTTATTTGGCTTAAATAATTTTACTTATGTCATTTTTATGACGGGGTTCAGGAAAAGATTCGAAAGAGAAAGTGGAGAATAATAAGACAGGGGTATAAAGGAGAGTGTGACAAGGAAAATGTAATAAGATCTCTTTGGCAAGCTAACTTTTGAACGTTTAATCACAAGTGTAATTATACATCAATTCATATTTATTTATTATGAAAACAATTTCCATATAAAAATCTTACGGTAGTAAAAAAATCACAAGGATGAATATCGTAAAGAATAATATATAAAATAATAATGGGAATTAAATCAAATTAACAGAGGTTTTAGATATATTTGAATTAATTCAGCCAATGAATAGTATTCATTGGCTGAGAGGTTATTGCCTAATACTTAATTAATAAGATATTAAGCAACAATTGGCGCACGCCAGTCGTCAGCACCAGAAGTACCGGCAGTAGTGTGTTCCCATTCAATCTTACGATAAGAAAGAGAAACACGAACTAGCTGAGTGAACTCTGTTTTTGCTGGATCTTGGCAATGTGGCATTTTGCAATCGATATCAACGATAGTTGCATCTACCAGTTTAGTAGTAAAGAAGTGCTCTTGTTTGCCTTCGATAGAAGTACGGTACCACTTCAGTTCTACAGTAGTCAGCATTTCGCCAGAAGCCAGCGCATTATAAAGCAGAGGAACGGCTTTATTCAGAGCAACGGTAAAGCGGAATGGCTTGTGTGCACGCTGGCCAGAAGGCTGTCCAGACTGTGGATCAGTTGGAACAGTTACGATGTGGTCAAATTCTTGAACCAGCATTTCGTCTTCGTGACCTTGAACAAAGATATTACCTACTGATTCAGCAGTGAATGCACCAGCAGTAATATTGCCTTGAGTTTTACCATTGATGGAAATATAACATGGAGTTGGCATATGAATATCCTATAAAAGTTTACCAATATATGTGTAAGTGTTCATTCCTTGCGTGATAATTTCAATTGTTAATTAAAATGAAATTACCGCTTGCCAAACACTCGGGGCGAATAATAAAGCTGAAATTGTCTAATGCAAAGGCATTTGAAAAATGCAACACGAGCTATAATTCAATGGCAAATAAAAATTTTATAATTATTGCCGTTGTGAAATTTATGGCTGAGTGTTTATAAAAAAGAAGTTAATTTAACTGGCGATAAAATGGGTAATTATTTTTTAAAATTAATAAGTAATTGATATTTAGTCATTTTTTGTGTGTTTGTTTAAATGTGTATTATGATCATTTTAAAAGTGTTAAGTAGATCAAAAAATTGAAATAATTAATAATTTATTGATACATAATTAATCAAAATGAAATAAAAAATGACATTGACACCAATTATATAAATTGACTCGTTGTTTATGATTTATTCGCTTGAAGATAAAAAATATTCCTCTTTATACAATTGGCAGTTAATAGGTCTGCGTACTCTTATAGAGAGTAAAACCAAACATTTCTCTATTTTAAGATAAAAGATTGCTTATAGTGGCTTACGAGTTGATATAAATGAACTAAAAGCGTGAATAGAGGGTTTTATCAATTTGTGTTTAGGCTTTACATCAAAAAAATAAAGTGTCAAACTCGGAATTGACGATTCTCATATCGATGTTATTTCCGTACGTGGATTAGGATATATCTGATCATTTAACTATATATTGATATAAAAACCACTCGTATCTACAAATACGTTTGCTTTCTTTAGCCTATTTATTAGGGGAAGCTCCCGTATTTGTTATATGAGTAAACATTGGAATCATTCTCTCACCAATAATGGGTTGTTAGACAGTTCATGGTTGTATTAGCCAAAGGATTCAAATATGAGTAAGAATAGTCCAGGTAGCGTAGCTCCGAAAGAAAGAATTAATATTAAGTATGTTCCTAATACTGGTGACCAGACCGCAGAAGTAGAATTACCTCTGAATCTTCTGGTTGTTGGTGACTTGAAAGGGAAAAGTGAAGATACGCCAATTGAAGAACGGCAGACGGTTTCTATTAATAAGAACAATTTCAATGCCGTAATGAATGAAGCGAACATCAATCTTTCTTTTAACGTCCCTAATCGCCTTGATGAGAAAAGTGAAGAAGACCTGCCAGTTAATCTGGAAATAAAATCCCTGAATGATTTCTCACCTGACAATATTGCCAAGAAAGTTCCTGAATTAAACAAACTTCTTGAGCTTCGTGAAGCATTGGTTGCATTAAAAGGCCCACTGGGAAATATCCCGGCATTTCGTGCTCGCTTGCAGTCACTGTTGGATGATGAGTCCGTTCGTGAGCAACTTCTGAAAGAACTTGAAATCGTCAATAAAAAATAACTGGTTAAAGGAATCTTTAAATGGCTCAGCACGAAGAAAACAGCACAGCTATTGCTTCCGGCGCAACGACCTCCCTGCTTGACGAGATTATGTCCCAAGCAAGAATGACGCCGGAAAATGATGGCTACTACATTGCTAAACAAGGTGTGGCTGCGTTTATCGGCAGCATTCTGGATACTGGCTCCAATGAAGAACCTATCAACAAGCTGCTTGTTGATAGAATGATTGTTGAACTGGATAACAAGCTGAGTGAGCAGATGGATGAAATTCTGCACGCCAAGCAATTCCAGGAGCTGGAATCTTCCTGGCGTTCACTGAAAATTTTGGTGGATCGCACAGATTTCCGTGAAAACATCAAAATTAACATCATCCATGCGACTAAAGATGAGTTGTTGGAAGATTTTGAATTCTCACCTGAAATTATCCAATCTGGTTTCTACAAGCATGTTTACTCTACAGGTTATGGCCAGTTCGGTGGTGAACCTGTTGCAGCCGTTATTGGTAACTATGCGTTCGGCAATACTTCACCTGACATTAAACTGATGCAGTATGTCAGTGCGGTAGGTGCAATGGCTCACGCGCCATTCCTGTCTTCTGTTTCACCTGAATTCTTCGGTGTTAACAGATTTACAGAACTGCCAGCCATCAAGGATCTGAAGTCGGTCTTCGAAGGCCCTTCACACACTAAATGGCGTGCACTGCGTGAGTCTGAAGATTCTCGCTACCTGGGTCTGACCGCACCACGTTTCTTGCTGCGCCTGCCTTATTCCAACGTTGAAAACCCAATCAAAAACTTCAACTACCAAGAAAACGTCAGCCGTGACCATGAGCATTTCTTGTGGGGCAACACTGCGTACTTGCTGGCAAGTTGCCTGACAGACAGTTTCGCGAAATATCGCTGGTGCCCGAACATCATCGGCCCACAAAGCGGTGGTGCAGTCAGCGATCTGCCTGTTCACCTGTATGAAGCAATGGGCCAGGTTCAGGCGAAAATCCCAACTGAGGTTCTGATCACCGATCGTCGTGAGTTTGAACTGGCAGAAGAAGGCTTTATCACCCTGACCATGCGCAAGGGTAGCGATAACGCAGCATTCTTCTCTGCAAACTCTGTTCAGAAGCCAAAAGTTTTCCCAAATACCCGCGAAGGGAAACTGGCGGAAACCAACTACAAATTGGGTACGCAGCTTCCGTACATGTTCATCATCAACCGTCTGGCTCACTACATCAAAGTATTGCAGCGTGAACAAATCGGTTCCTGGAAAGAGCGTCAGGATCTGGAGCGTGAACTGAACATGTGGCTGAAACAGTACATTGCTGATCAGGAAAACCCACCAACTGACGTTCGTAGCCGTCGTCCTCTGCGCGCCGCTGAAATCAAGGTGCTGGATGTTGAAGGCGATCCAGGCTGGTATCAGGTTGCGATGCAAGTTCGCCCTCACTTCAAGTACATGGGTGCAAGCTTCGAACTGTCTCTGGTTGGACGTTTGGATAAGGAATAATCATGGCTGCGCTGTACAGTTGGAACAGAGGCAGCTCTGCCAGTCTGTTTGAGCGCATTCAAGGGAAGGGCTCCGGCTCTTCCCGTCAGTCAAGGATGCGTGCACTGCTTGACTCTATCAAGAAGCATTTGAATGAAGTTTTGAACACTCGTCCCGGTGCCTGCCAAAGTGCCGTTGAGTTGGGAGTCATTGATCTCAATGACGCGACTGCGACATCGGTAGATTTTAAACAAAGTATCGAATGGGCGATTGAAGAGTGCATCAGAAATTATGAGCCCAGAATATCAGCGGTTTCTGTCAGTGCCATTCATGATGATTCAGATCCGTTGCTGTTGAGCTTTCATATCAGCGCTGAAATCTCTCTGGATGATATCAACGATCTTGTGGAATTTAGCATCCAGCTGGATAACAACCGGCGCTATTGCCTGGAGCGAACTCAATAAATGTCATTTGAAAAATATTTCAGAGATGAGTTGAATTACCTGCGACAACTGGGGAAAGAAGCCGCAGTTGAGCGCCCTCATCTTGCTGCATTTTTATCAGAACAGGGTTCTGATCCTGATGTTGAGCGTTTGCTTGAAGGTTTTGCGTTTTTGACAGGCAACTTGCGGGCAAAAATTGATGATCAGTTCCCTGAACTGACTCACGGCTTGCTCAATATGCTCTGGCCAAACTATCTGCGCCCGACTCCCAGCATGACTATCATCGAATACACGCCTGATGAGAGCGTTGTGACGAAAGCGACACAAGTCAAGCGTGGCACACAGATTATGAGCCATGCGCTGTCAACTCAAGATGATATTTATTCGAACGAGAAATCGAGCGATAAAAAAGACGATCATGGCCGTTGCACTTTCACGCTTTGCCGTGATGTCTGGTTATTCCCGTTTTCCGTCCGTGACATTTCCGTCAATAACAGCAATGAAAATGGGATCATCGGCCTGGATTTTACGTCGAAAACTGAGCTGGATCTGCATGAGCTGGAGTTGAACAAGCTGCGTTTTTACCTGAGTGGCGATGATTATACGACGTCTCAGCTCTATTTCTGGATTTGCTATTACTTCAGAAAAGCAGAGTTGGTTGTGGGTGACAAGGTCATTCCCCTGCCAAACTTTGATTTTGTGCCGGTAGGATTTGAGCGGGAAGATGCGCTGCTTCCTTACCCGAAAAATGCCTATATGGGATACCGCATTTTGCAGGAATATTTCTGCTTTGCGGAAAGTTTTATGTTCTTTGACGTGAAGGGTTTCCCTGAGCTGCCTGAAGATCTCAAAACGAAAGATTTCAAACTGAATTTACACTTTTCTCAGGCACTGCCGCCGGAAGCCAAAATTCGCCATGATACTTTTCGCCTGCACTGTACACCGGCAATCAACCTGTTCCCAATGGACAGCGAAGCGATTGAACTCAATGGCAGCCAGACCGAGTATCCCCTGAAGGCCAGCTATAGCTTCCCGGATAATTACGATATTTTCTCTGTCGATGGCGTAGAAAGCTGGCTGACAGGTGAAAGTGGTGAACGCAGCCGCGCCCGCATTGGTGAACGCGTTTATACGCCGTTTGAAAGTTTCAATCACCAAATTGATACCGAAGACGAAAGCTCAATGCGTTATTACCGCCTTCGGGTGAAAGAATCCCCTTTCCGAAAAGGGCTGGAACACTTCATCTCATTCGTGCGGGGAGATGAATCAAACCTGCTCAGACTCAAGCTGAAAGAGAACGTCTCTATCAGATTGACCTGTACCAACCGCGAAATGCCTCTGGATTTGCGGGTTGGCGACATTAATTACCCCTCTATCGGCAGCCCGTCATTTGCGACATTCCGCAATATCACGCGACCGTCAGTTCCGCTCTATCCATTGCTGGATGGTGGCCTGCACTGGTCACTGCTGTCAAATATGTCGCTGAACTATATGTCACTGCTGGATAAGGATGCATTGAAGCAGGTACTGCGTACCTACGATTTCCCGAGTATTCACAATCGGCAATCCAAGCGCTCATCGCAGAAACGGCTTGATGCCATTGAAAAGATTGAAACAGAGCCGACAGATCGTCTGTTCCGCGGCCAGCCAGTGCGTGGGTTGCGTTCAACACTGTATATCCGGCAGCACGCCTTCAGTTCAGAAGGTGAGCTTTATCTGTTCAGTACGATCTTGTCTCGGTTTTTCTCACTGTATGCCAGCGTCAATGCTTTTCATATGTTGAAGGTAATCAATTTAGATAATCAGGAATGTTATGAATGGCCGGTACAGATAGGTCAACACTCGTTGATGTAATCACTGAGCAAGATCCTGCCACACCGCTGGCATTGGATATCTCACAGTACAACTTCTACCAGCTGGTTGAGCTACTTAACCAGCTGGCGGTAGCGTGGGAAAAAACCGGGGAGACCGATCGTCCCGATCTGGAGTCTGTCCGTTTTCGATCCAGTGCCAGTCTGGCATTTCCGACTCGTGATGTCATCTCGCTCGCGCAGTCCAGGAAGGGGTACTTCGAACTGGAAGTGTCCTTTTTGGGATTGCACGGCAGCCAGTCTCCGATGCCAGGCTACTATCTGGATTCACTGGCATGGGAAGACGCTCAGGGAGAAAACCGCCTGACGGATTTTCTCAACCTTTTCAACCATCGCCTGATTACGCTCCTGCATCAGATCTGGCGGAAATACCGCTACTACATCTGCTTCAAGAAAGGTGGGGAAGATAACTTTTCCCAGCGCATGTTTTCTCTCGTCGGTTTGGGTAGTGAAGTCAACCGCCGGATGTTGAACATCAACCACAGCAAAATGCTGGCATACGCCGGATTGCTGGCAAGTCCCGGCCGCTCACCGGAAGTGATATGCAGCCTCGTTTCCCACTGTTTTGATTTGCAGGATGTCACGTTACATGGCTGGCAATTCAGAAAAGTCACAATCCCGCGAGATCAGCAAAACCGTCTGGGGGGAACGAATAAAGGACAGACAATCGGGGATACCGAGCTGTCCGTATTGGGCCAGAACTTCACCATCGGTTCATGGGTTGGGGATTATAGCGGCAAGTTCCTGCTAAGCATCAATAACTTAACCAGAGACAGATTCTTGTCATTCCTGCCAGATGGAAAGAATTACACCCCGTTGGTGATGTTCATTTCTTTCGTGATGCGCAGCCAGTTTGCTTGGGAATTGCGTCTTGGCCTGGCTGAAAATCAGGTAAGTGGCATGGTGCTGGGGGCGAAGCAGAACAACCATCTGGGGTGGACCAGTTTTCTCGGCGAACCGGAAAAGAAACCCTTTGTCACAATTTCAGTTATGGAATAACGACTATGGAAAAACATCAACCAATCCTTTCATTGCGGGTTATTAACAGCGAACAGCTGGAAAGCGGCAAAGCTGCCAGCTGCCTGTTCTCGACACAGGGAGGCACGGTCGGTAGCAGTGAAAGCCACCTTTGGTCTGTGCAGGATCAACAGGGCAATATCCACCCATCACAATTTGCCATCAAATGGCAGGATGGGGCTTTTTGTCTGCAAGTCTTGTCTGATCCAGTGAAGATCAACAACGCAGTATTAACCTCTCAGTCAAGCCTCATTCGCTTGCAGCAGGGGGATCAGATCAGCGTGGGTGATTTGTCCGTTAAGATCCACATCAGCTTTTCTGAATCAGATCGCGTCGATCCTTCAACGGTTTCGCCGGAATCACTGGTTTCCAGCTACAGCAACCCGCTGGATGCCATGCTGGAAGGCGCGCCGTTACAAAAATCTGCATTTGCCCATGATGAAAGCATTGCACCGACAGTCATGCACCGTTTCAGTGATGATCCACTCAAGGTGCTTGACAGCGAAAGTCTGACCACGCTGCAACCACAGGTTGAAGCAAATGATACTGAGCAACTCTTGCCAGCCGATCATTACCAGTCACCCCCATTTGCTAACCCTATTTCTGATAACAGAGGCAGTGTTATGGATCAGGAGTTCCTTGATTTACCGGATATCAATTCCGACCAGCGGTACGAAGATATGGATGTTGACCATGTTGCTATTACCCCTCTGATGCGCGGGCTGGATGTGCAATTGCCTTTGCATGACACCCAGCAGGCAAATGATTTCCTGCAAGAGATGGGCAAAACCATGAAATCCGCCATTGAAGGGCTATTGGCGCTCCAGCGTGAACAGCATGGATTGCGTGATAAACAGCTTCGTCCTATTGAAGATAACCCGCTGCGCCTGAACATGGATTATGACACCACCATGCAGGTGATGTTCTCCGATCAGAAAAGCCCGGTTCACCTGTCTGCCCCAGCGGCGGTATCGGAGAGCCTGCAAAACCTGCAATTGCATTACCAAGCCAACCGCACGGCGATTTCTGCTGCGCTGGACACCATGCTGGAAGCCTTTTCCCCAGAGCAATTGCTGCGCCGTTTCTCGCATTATCGCCGCAGCAATGAAGCCAAAAATAAAGATGCTTCCTGGGCATGGGAAATGTACACCAACTACTACCGTGAATTAGCTTCCAGCCGCCAACAAGGATTCGAAAAGCTATTCCGTGAGGTGTATGAGCAGGCTTATGACCGCGCATTGCGTCAGGGCTTAGAGGAATCCAACAATGATACTTTCCGCTAGTCACCGTGTGTGGGCTGTAGGGGTTTTATTGCTGTCCGCGATGTTGCTGAACGGTTGTAGCAGTGCATGGGATGCAACAAAGAAAGTAGGTCAGGTTATCTGGGATCCTTCCACGCCAGTCGGCAAACCGGATGAACAGCCTTCAGTTGCCAGCATTACATTGCTGGCAGAACCCGACATCAACCCTAATGAAAGTGGTGAAGCGGCCCCTGTTGAAATGAATCTGGTTTATCTCAGCGAAGATTCACGTTTTCTGGCAGCCGATTATGAGCAACTGGAAAGTGACAAGCTCGAAAAGGCGCTGGGGAAAAACTATATCGATCATCAGGATTACACCTTGCTGCCGGGGCAATACAAGCCCTTGGAAGCAATCATGTTGGAAAAGAAAAACCGTTACATCGGTGTCATCGTTCACTATGCAGATGCAAATCAATCTGAATGGAAAAAGATCATCCGAGTAAAAGACATCGGCCGCCGTTACCACATCTTGGTGCATGTCAGGAATAACGACGTCGAATTTAGAAAAGAGGAGGAGTAATCATGCCGGGTAAAAATCGGGTGATTTGGCACGAAGGATTATTCATCAAACCACAACATTTTCAGCAACAACAAAAGCACATTGATTATCTGGCGCACAGCCTTGTTTCCGTGTTGACGCCTTATGCGCACGGTTTCAGCTCCCTGAGCATCAATGATGATTTGCTCAAGCTGGGGCGTATCGGCATTACCGAAGCCAGCGGCATCATGCCGGATGGCACGGTATTTTCAGCGCCAAGTCAGGACTTGCTGCCAAAACCGCTGGATATCGAAAATCTCAATGATCTGAAAAGCAAAGACATTTATCTGGCATTGCCAATGTCCAGCGACACCATCCGGGAAATCGCTGACAGGGATGCAGAAACGCAAAGTGCAGTGCGTTATCGGGAATTGCCTACCGATGTCCGTGACTTGCATACCAAAGGCGGAGACTCTTTTGCTCTCAACCTTGCCCAGTTGACCCCTGTCCTGATGCAAGGTTCTGAGGACATGAGTGCATACACGGCGCTGCCTCTGTGTCGCATCAGAGAAAAGCAAAAAGATGGCACGATTGTTCTGGATAACGACTTTATCCCGACATGTTTGTCGATTTTCGTGGCAGATAAACTCAAGCGTTTCATGGTAGAAATTGATGGCTTGCTGACTGAACGCTCAAGAACTCTGGCGAAGCGCATTGGCTCACCGGGCCAGCAGGGTGTGGCGGATGTGGCGGAATTTATGATGCTGCAATTGCTGAACCGCGTTCAGCCTCTGTTCAACCACTACGCAAAACAGACCGTCCTGCATCCGTTGTATTTATATACCGAGTTGCTCCAGACCTGTGGTGAGCTGAGAACATTCACTGATGCAAGCCGCCTGCCGGGCAATATACTGGCGTATGATCACAATAACCTGACAGACACCTTTCAGGACGCGATGCACGCCATTCGTGATTCACTGAACGTTGTACTGACGCCACGTGCGACATCCATTGCACTGAAACAGAACGAAGGCGGCATCCGAGTGGCAACGCTCCACGACAACGATTTGCTGCGCAAGGCCGAATTTGTACTGGCAATCAGTGCCAGCACGCCGCAGGAACAGTTGCGTCGTCAGTTCGTCCAACAAACCAAAGTCACTTCAATGGAAAGAATCCGCGATCTGGTCAGCGTCCAGTTGCCGGGTGTGCCATTGATTGCACTGTCCGCGGCACCTCGCCAGCTGCCGTATCACTCTGGATACACCTACTTCCGTCTGGATCAGAAGAGCCCGGCATGGAAAGAGATCCAGCAAGGCAATTCCATCGCATTCCACGTATCGGGAGATTTCCCGGACTTAGATATGCAGCTCTGGGCTATCAGGAGCGGTAAGGAATAATTATGAGTGATATCAATGTTGACAGTCTGTCACTGGAAAAGCCTGAAACGCTGAAAGCGTTTCAGCGCCAATACCAGTTACCGTTACGTGGTGAAAGCCTTAACCCAATGATCGATGCCGCCACTCCTTTGCTGGGGATGGTCTTACGTTTGCAGGATATGCATGACCAGGCACTGCCGGACAAGCTTTACCAGCAGGTTGTCACTGATATCCGAGCTATTGAACAGTTCTTGCAAACCAAAGGTTATGAACCGGGCGCGATTGTTTCATTCCGCTACGTACTGTGCACCTTCATTGATGAAACTGCATTGGGGCACGGTTGGAACAGTCAAAATGGATGGTTGAAGCAATCACTGCTTGTGCACTTCCACAATGAAACGTGGGGAGGTGAAAAGGTTTTCGTATTGCTTGAACGCTTAATGGGAGAGGCACAGCGCTATCAGCACTTGCTGGAGTTCATTTACCTCTGCCTCTGTCTGGGATACCGCGGACGTTACAAAGTCAGCGCCCAAAAAAGCGATGACTTTGAGCGCCTGTTCCGTCGTCTGCAACAGCAGCTTCATTCATTGCGTGGCGAAACTCCGCCAACAACGCTGTATGTCAACATCAACGAGAGTGACGCGCGTTATCGCCTGAGCAGAAGATGGACTATCAAGCACCTGCTCTGCATCAGCGTAGGTTTATTGGTGGCAATTTACAGCTTTTATGCCATTCGCCTCGGTGATCAAAGCCAAGACATATTACAGCAGCTAAGTAAATTATTAAGATAGGAAGTCGCTATGATTCAGATTGATCTGCCTACCCTTGTAAATCGTTTAAACCCGATGACCCGCCATGCATTGGAAGCTGCTGCGGCATCCTGCGTCAGCCAGCAACAACCGGAAATTACGGTTGCACAGTTGCTGCTGCAAATGATCGACACTCCACTTAGCGATGTGCGATTGATTTTAAATAAAGTAGATATTGATAAAGATCTACTGAAAGAACAGCTCGATCAGGTGATGGTTCATCATCAATCGATTGTGCAATCTTACCCCAATTTCTCCCCAATGCTGGTGGAGTGGTTGCAGGATAGCTGGTTACTGGCGTCCACGGAGATGCAACACAGTGAACTGCGCAGTGGCGTACTGCTGATCGCATTGTTGTTCAGCCCGCTGCGCTATCTGGCACCACAAACAGCACGCCTGCTGGCTGGCATCAACCGCGAATTGCTGCGCCAGAACTTTGCAGAATGGACTAATGGCTCCGCCGAACAGCCTATCGATACCAGCGGCAAAGAGGGGCAGAGCGTACATCCGGCCAACAGCGACAGCCTGCTGGCGCGCTTCGCCCAAAACATGACTGAACAGGCTCGTCAGGGCAAGCTGGACCCGGTTTTATGCCGCGATAACGAAATCGATCTGATGATCGATATTCTTTGCCGTCGCCGCAAAAACAACCCCATCGTCGTCGGTGAGGCGGGTGTCGGTAAAAGTGCCCTGATTGAAGGCTTGGCGCTGCGCATCATCAATGATCGTGTGCCGGAAAAATTGCGTAACAGTGAACTGATGACGCTGGATTTGGGGGCATTGCAGGCGGGTGCGGCAGTAAAAGGTGAATTTGAAAAACGCTTCAAAGGCATCATGACTGAAATCAGCCAGTCACCAAAACCCATCATCTTGTTTATCGATGAAGCTCACACGCTGATCGGTGCTGGTAACCAAGCGGGCGGGCTGGACATCTCCAACCTGCTGAAACCTGCGCTGGCACGTGGCGAACTGAAAACCATCGCCGCAACGACCTGGAGTGAGTACAAAAAGTACTTCGAAAAAGACGCGGCACTGTCCCGTCGTTTCCAACTGGTCAAAGTTTCAGAGCCAACCGCAGACGAAGCGACCGTTATCATGCGCGGCCTGCGTGCCATTTATGAAAAAGCGCACGGCGTACTGATTGATGATGAAGCCCTGAAATCCTCTGCGGTATTGAGTGATCGTTATCTTTCTGGCCGCCAGTTGCCGGACAAAGCGATTGACGTACTGGATACCGCCTGTGCCCGTGTTGCCATTAACCTGACTTCACCGCCACGCCAAATCTCTTCGTTGACGACCGAACTGCACCAGATACAAATGGAAATCGAGGTGCTGGAGCGGGAACAACGCATGGGGCTGAATGACCATGCAGAACGATTGGAAGAGCTGAAAAATCAGCAGGCAGACGTTCAGGAAAAACTCCTTGAACTGGAAAAAAGCTGGCAGCAACAGCAGGAGTTGGTAACGCAAATTATCGAACTGCGCAGCCAGTTACTGGCTGAGGACAAGGCACCTGAAGAGGCGTCAGATGAATCTGTGGAGAACGCCGTTGAAACCATTGCGGAAGCGGCAGAGGAAGATTCAGCTGAACAGTCTCTTGATCATGCCATTGAGCAAGTGGCTGAAAACGCAGAAGAGCAGGATGTGGCAGAACAGGATAATGTCGCCATTAATGACGAACAGTCCCTGATCGAAAAACTGGCGGTTCTCAACGCACAACTGGAAGCACTACAGAAACAGCAAACGCTGGTTTCCCCGCATGTGGACAAAACCCAAATTGCGGCAGTCATTGCTGAGTGGACGGGCGTGCCATTGAACCGTTTGTCACAGAGCGAGCTGTCCATCGTCACCGAACTGCCTACCCATTTGGGACAAAGCATCAAAGGGCAGGACATTGCCATCCAGAACCTGCACAAACACTTGCTGACCGCCCGCGCAGACCTGCGCCGTCCGGGACGTCCCCTGGGGGCATTCTTGCTGGTGGGGCCAAGCGGTGTCGGTAAAACGGAAACCGTTCTGCAAATTGCAGAGCTGATGTTTGGTGGCCGCCAATATCTGACAACCATCAACATGTCCGAGTTTCAGGAGAAACATACCGTTTCCCGCCTGATTGGCTCACCTCCGGGCTATGTAGGTTATGGCGAAGGCGGTGTACTGACCGAAGCCATCCGTCAGAAACCTTATTCCGTCGTGCTGCTGGACGAAGTGGAAAAAGCACACCCTGACGTACTGAACCTGTTCTATCAGGCTTTCGACAAAGGGGAACTGGCTGACGGGGAAGGGCGCATCATCGACTGTAAAAACGTCGTGTTCTTCCTGACGTCCAATCTGGGCTATCAAACCATCGTGGATAACGCCGAGCAACCCAACCAGATCAACGACCTGCTCTATCCGGAATTGGCGGCATTCTTCAAGCCTGCACTGCTGGCCCGTATGGAAGTGATCCCTTATCTGCCGCTGGGCCATGAAACACTGAAAACGATTATTCAGGGCAAACTGGCTCGTCTGGATACTTTGCTGACCCAACGCTTCAATGCGGAAGTCACCATCAGCGATGAAGTATCGGAAGAGATCCTGCAACGTGCGACCCGTGCCGAAAACGGTGCCCGCATGCTGGAATCCATCATTGATGGAGCACTGTTGCCACCCGTTTCATTGCTGCTGTTGCAGAAAATGGCTGCGGGGACACCCATCAGTGCCATTCGCTTAACCGTAGAAGAACACGAGTTTAAGGCAGAGGTAGAGGAGGCGGAATAATGAAACAGAGGCTGAAAAGCGCGTTAGCGTTATTGGAAGATGACACTATAGAACAACTGGTTGACCATTTTTTGCAGGTCAGCCATAGCTCGCGTTTTGATGCCCTGTTGGTTTTCCTGCTTAACATCACTGAAAACAGGCTGGAATGCTATAACTTGCCGGAACCTCAGCAAGCCAATTCCCGCCGGCTGTACGTAGACATTGATGACGTCAACAACCCCTTGATACAGGTATTGCGCAAGGGAAGCCCGACCGTCTGGGATTCCCTTAATCACGGGGCGCGCATTGATGATGCCTATTTCCGTACATTTATTGCAGAACTGCCGCATAACTGTGGGTTATACGGCATACCCCTGTTTGACTGCAACGGACAGGCTTGCGGCGTAATCGCCATTTTTGCCGAAAATGTCGACCATTTCACCAACAATGAAAACATGTTCGGCATCTATTGCCATCTTATGCAGCATCGCCTGAAAAAATTGCAGGAACTCGAACAACTGCGCGGGCAGTTGCGCCAAATCCGTCAGGTATTTCAGGTTCAACGCCAGAAAGAAAAACAACTGGATGAACTGCTTGCCTCCCTGAGTGAATCAAAAAACCCAGCGGCGGCCAGCAGTATCTCCGTGGATTACAGTCATATCGATAATCTGCCAAAGGCCATAGAAGAATTTGAAAGCGCCGTGTTAGTCCAACGTCAGCGTCATTATGGCAATGACACCAAATTGATTGCACAAAGCTTGGGGATCTCCCAGCGGACGTTGGTTTACAAACTGGCTAAATACGGGTGTAGATTATGAATATTGTTTTAATTGTTAGTTCATTGCTCGCGTCATTGGCAGGGAACCCCAAGCTCGCAGAAGTCGTGGGGCCAAAGGATGCTGTTGCGGTAAAGGAAGAACAAAATTTAGTTGAACTGCAAAAATGCCGTTTTGAGCCATCTCCGCTTATTCGGCTGGCATGTTATGACAGCGCATTAAATAACCTCAAATTCAAGGAAGTAGAAGTTCCATTCGAGAACATGGGAGCTTCATGGCGCAAGGCGATGGAACAGGAAATGCAACGCGATGATTATTCCACCGGGTTCATTGTAACTCAGGGAAAAAATGGCGCAGCACCCGTTATCCTGACCACTCCGGCGATTGGGGTTCCTCCGCCCCGTCCCGTCTTAATGCTGAGTTGCATAGACCATATTACCCGCTTGCAAGTAGCACTGCCTCATGTTGTGAAATCGGGTGATGTCACGATAGAAACGGACAAAACCCAGTTTCGCACCGAATGGTTCGTGCGCGAAAACGGCTATTTATGGGAATCCAGCCGTGGGTTGCCGGGCATTGACGAAATCAAGCGCCTGATGAACAGCGAGCGCATGACCATTACGGGCAGTAATGGCAGCCGCGTAACCTTTAACATTTCTCAGTTGGAGCAGGCAGCGAAACCATTGCGTGCTGCTTGCCGTTGGTAATCGACATGGACATCAGAACACAATTCGACTGGTTCGGCTCCCTGCTGGCTCCTTTGTCCGATGAACAGATTGGCAAGGCACTGGCGGAGGATGAACCTGCATGGGAATACATTGACGGTGAGATGATTAAATTCGGCTCACTGTCACATGGTTCGTTGGATGTTGAAGAGATCCAGCGAAAGTCATTGCAGTTATTGAGTGAAAATAACAAAGATTTCCGGTTGGTGGTTCATTTGCTGCGCACACTGCAACACGCAGGTAAGCCGGCTGAATTGATCCTCGCCATGGAATTGCTGACTGAGTATGTCAAAAATTATTGGGAAAAAGCATGGCCAACCAAGCCGCTGATAAAACGCCGACTGGCACAGCAGTTGCTCAAGCGTTTTGACTCCGCTCAAGGCAGTTTCATCGAACAGGCGAGCAAGGGGGAGCGGGATGATGCACAAGGTGCATTGGCTCACCTCGCACAATGCTGGCACGCCAATGAACCGGAACTGGCGAAAGAAGTTGATCAACTGCGCATTCGCTACAACCGACAACCAGAAACGGTACCAACGGCTTCCAAGCCGGAGCCTGCGGCTGTCTCTGCATCTGCTGGAAAAGCCACTGCGGGAGACACTGCGGCACAAGCCTCCCAGCACGTTGAGTCTGCACCCATGCCGGACGTGGACGTCAACAGCTCAAGTGACAAAGCGTGGAAACAGACGCTGCTGACCGTCGCCGATTTACTGTGTGAACGGCATCCAGATTCCGCCATTGGTTATTCGCTGCGGCGTCACGCTGTCTGGCACACCATCACGGCGGCCCCGATGGCAAATGCCACAGGCAAAACACCCTTGGCCCCGACTTCCGCAGATCGCACCGCTGATTATCTGGCGCGATTGCCTATGGCGGACAACAAATTGCTCCAGCAAATTGAGCAAAGCCTGACATTGGCCCCTTACTGGCTGGATGGTCATGCCATTGCGGCACAGGCGGCATTGCAATTGGGTTACATGAACGTTGCGCTGTCCATTCGTGACGAACTGAACGCTTTTCTGGAACGGTTGCCCGTGCTGAAAACCTTAAGTTTTTCCGACATGAGTCCGTTTGTTTCTCCAGAAACGCTCGATTGGCTCGCGCCTGAACCTGTGGCAACGGGCAAGGGCTCTGTTTCCGCTGATCAGGAAGGCATCTGGCAGTGCTTCCAGCAACAGGGTCTGGAAGCTGCCCTGAAAATGCTGGAAGAACACCAGCAACAGCTTACCGAACCACGGGATCAATTCTACGGCCAACTGCTCAACGCCCAATTGCTTGAAGAAGCGGGCATGACGGCGCTGGCCCAACAGCACTACCGGAACTTGTTATACACGGGACAACACATGTTACTCACTCAATGGGAACCCAACCTGCTGACGATGTTGTCAGAAAAAACCATGCTGTCAGAAAAAATGGCGCAGGCTGAGAAACTTCCTTCTTCTATTAAGGATACTGCTTCAAACAGGAGCGTTAACCCATGAAATGGCCCTCTTTGTCATCTTTGGCACCCCTGAAATCGGTTTTGCCGGCGCTTGGGAAGTTTAAGTCCCTGACACGCCTCAAGGCTCTGTTTGCCATTGTTCTGGCGCTGATCCCCTGCCTGCTGTTAATTGCAGTCTGGTGGTGGGGGCCGGAATGGAAAATCCGTGACGACTATCCATTGGAAAGTTTGACTTCACGTTGGCTGGCAACTGCCCTCATTATCATGATGGTACTGCTTTGGATCGGCGTGAAAGCGTGGCGTCGCTTGCGGACACTGGAAAAACTCAACCTGGATGTTGAGCTGAAAGTGGTTGATCCGGTGCGGGTCGATATCGAGTATCAAGATCGTTATCTCGACCACTGGAAATCTCAGTTACAGCGCCATCTGGATTCGTACAATTACCTGTACGAACGCCCGTGGTACATGGTCATCGGTAGCCAGAAAAGCGGTAAAACCGCACTTATCAAGGAAGGCTACAAACTGTCAGAAATTGCAGCGCCGGAATATCTGCGTCAGGACGGCAACGTCTCGCTGATGTTGCGCTGCTGGTTAGGGGAAAAAGCCGTCATCATCGACCCGAAAGGGCAATTGATTGACCAACCCGTGCCACTTAACAGTGACAAACCGCAAATCAACAGCCGCCTGTGGGAAGCCTTGCTGGGCTGGTTGGCTGAAAACCGCCAGCGCCAGCCGCTCAATGGGATTATCCTGACCGTGGATACCCTGCGCTTATTGACTGACAACCGCGAACAGCGTGATCGTTATGTGCGGGAAATCCACCAGCGCCTGCAAGAAGTCCGGCTGACTTTCCACAGTCAGTTGCCGATTTATCTGGTCATGACCAAAATCGACTTGCTGCATGGTTTTGAAGCGATGTACCAGTCACTGGATCGCAAACTGCGTGACCAAATCCTCGGGGTGACATTCAGCCTCAACAACCGTGATGAAAAAGCATGGCGCGGCGAGCTGGAGCAGTTCTGGCAACAGTGGATGAACAACCTGAATATCGCGATGCCGGACATGATGCTGAACAACGTGGATGCCAACCAGCGCAGCGCCCTGTTCAGTTTCACTCGCCAGGTCCAAGGATTACACAGCTATGTTGTCCAGATGCTGGAAGATATTCTGTATAACGACGAACACCACCGCCCGACTTTGCGTGGCGTTTATCTGACATCAGCACATCAGGTAGGGCAGATGGATGATCTGTTCACCCAATCCGCCTCGGCGCAATATCACTTGGGCTCCCAAGCCTTCCCGACCTGGCCGGCGGGAGATACGCTGCCATACTTTACCCAATCCCTGTTCGAAGATGTCCTGCTGGCAGAGCCGAATCTGGCAGCCGAAAACCGCATCTGGCTGAGCCGGAACCGCCGCCAGCTCTACACTTTCTCCACCATCAGCGCATTGGTCATCATGGCAACATGGGGCGGCTGGCATTACTTCTACCAGAAAAACTATCGCGCGGGTGAAGAAGTCCTGACACAGGCGAAAAAATTCCTGTCCGTACCGCCACCAAACGGTGAAGACCACTATGGCAACCTCCAGTTGCCTCTGCTGAACCCGATCCGTGATGCAACGCTGGCCTACGGTAACTACCACGAACATACCTCCTTTCTGACCGACTTGGGGCTGTATCAAGGCGGACGTGTTGGCCCGTATGTGGCGGGAACTTACCTGAAACTGCTTGAGCAGCGATTCCTGCCATCCCTGATGATGGGATTGCTGGACGATTTGAATAAGGCAGAAGCAGGCAGTGAGGAAAAACTCGAAGTCCTGCGTGTCATGCGCATGATGGAAGATAAAAGTAAGCGCAACAACGGGCTGGTCGCACAATACATGCGTGAGCGCTGGAGTAAGGAATTTCATGGGCAGCGGGATATTCAGGACGCATTGCTGACCCACCTGGATTACGCACTGGATCGTACTGATTGGAAAAAAGAACGTGAAGAAGGCAAACAAGAAGCCATTGCCAGCTTCGCACCTTTCGTCAAACCGATCCGACAGGCGCAGCAAGAGCTGAAAACACTCTCCGTTAAACAACGGGTTTACCAGAACCTGCGCATCAAGGCTCAGGATGTCCTGTCTGCCCCGCTTAACCTGCGTGACCAGATTGGCCCCAGCTTTGATGACGTGTTTGTTGCCAGCAACGAAAAACGGTTGGTGATCCCCCAATTGCTGACACGCCACGGTCTGATGGATTACTTCGTCCGGCAGAAAGACGAACTGACGAAATTGACCGAAATGGATAGCTGGGTGCTGAACATCGCTAAAAATAAGCAGGATAAAACCAGTGGGGCGGGTTCGTCACAGAGCAACGATCGGTACAGTGACGAAGACCAGCGACGGATACTGAAAGAAATCAACGATCTGTATTTATCGGAGTACACCGCGACGTGGCGGGCGGCGATGAACAATCTGGAAGTGCGTGACTTTGATGATCTGCCGCAAGCCATCAGTGCCATCGAACAGGTGATCAGCGGAGAACAGCCCATCAAGCGGGCACTGCAAATCCTGAGTGATAACACGACCGTGCCTCTGACGGGTGAGGCGTTGAGCAGCAAGGAAAAAGATGATCGGCAGGGTAAATTGGAATATCAGTTGCTAAACAGCATCAGCCATGACTTTGCCCAAGAAACCGGAGTTCTGGTTGAACATGGTGACAAAGGCAGCACCCTGCAAACCGTCTACCAGAAACTGATGGCATTGCACCGTTACCTGCTGGCTATCCAGAACTCGCCGGTTCCCGGCAAAGCCGCCCTGCAAGCCGTTCAGATGCGTCTGGATAAAAACAACAGCGACGCGATTTTTGAAGTGCAGCAGATGGCGAAAACCCTGCCGGCACCGCTGAGCCGCTGGGTCGGCGATTTGGCTGAACAGGCATGGCGCGTCGTGATGATGGAAGCCGTGCGTTCGCTGGAAGTGGAATGGAATAACACAGTCGTCAAACAGTACCAGACCTATCTGGCAGGGCGTTATCCCTTCAATCCGAAAGCGACCGAAGAAGTGCCGCTGAGCGAATTCGACCGCTTCTTCCGGCCGGGCGGAACGCTGGATGCCTTCTACCAGCAGAACCTGAAACCGTTTGTGGAATATAACCTGACCACGGGCACCGACGGCAAGATGCTGATCCGTCCGGACGTCATGAAACAACTGGGTGTGGCGAACCGTATTCGCACCACCTTCTTTACACCACAAAACGGCCTTGGTGCCCAGTTTGCCATTGAGCCTGTCAGCCTGACCGGCAACAAACGCCGTGCCTTGCTGAACCTTGACGGCCAGTTGGTGGATTACTCCCACGGACGCAGCAACGTGGCTCGGTTGATTTGGCCTAACTCCATGCGGACAGGCACTGAGAGCAAACTGACCCTGATGCCGGACAGAAGCAATCAGTCACCGCGTTCCATCAGCTTCACCGGACCTTGGGCCCAGTTGCGCCTGATTAACAGCGGCAAACTGACCAACGTCCAGCCGGGCTTCTTTGATGTGCGTTTCAATGTGGATGGCGGCGAAATGACTTACCGCATCTACGTGGATGAATCTGACAACCCGTTTGCGGGTGGGCTATTCAGCCAGTTCAAACTGCCGGACACCCTCTATTGAGGTGAAGATCCGCCAGTTTTAACAGTCAACCCTCCCCCTGCCTTTGGGCAGGGGTTTTTTTAAGGAGAAAAGCAAGCGTATGAGCGGGCATCCTGAAAATCTGATTATCCGGGCGGGCGGCAGTCCGCTGAACCTGCCTGAATTTGCGGTCATCCGCGATGAAATCAACAAAACCAGCCACCCGTCGCAGCCGGAAGTTAACTGGCCGCTGGTGGAATCCCTGTCATTGACCGTGTTTAAAACCAACGGCGTCGATTTACAAACCGCCATCTACTACACACTGGCCCGGATGCAACTGAACGGGCTGGCCGGGTTTACCGAAGGCTGTGAATTGCTGGCGGGCGTTATCGTCAGTGAATGGGATAGCCTGTGGCCGCCCCAGCCGCAGGTTCGCACCGATTTATTGGAATGGTTCCACTCCCGTACCGGCAGTATATTGCGCCAGATGGACTTTGCTGCCAATGACCTGCGGATGATTTACCGCGCGGAGCGGGCGCTCCAATTGATTATTGATCGCTTGCAGCAATCAGACCTGAAACGGTTGCCGAGGGTCGAAAATTTGTTGTGGTTCTTCCAGAACGCAGCGAAAAAACTGGAGAAACCGCGTCAGGCTCCGAAACCTGCATCACAGCCCGTGCAGATGCCGCCGCTGGTCTACCTGTCCCAGTCGGAGACTGAACCGGAAACCCCGCCGCCGCCGTCTCCTCCTCCGCGTCATGAACCTAACTCGACGGCGGATAATCAACAGCGGGTCAGAGTTCAGTTTCCTGAAGAACCACCGAAAGGCTTGAACGTCTGGCAGGGATTTGGCCTCGGCGCCATGTTGGGGCTGCTGGTGTTGGTAGGCAGTTGGTTGCTGTTCTACAAGCCGCTGCAACAACAACTGAACGCCATGACCGAACAACCGGCGGGTGCCCGGCTGGCCTGGCTGTATCAGCCGGACTTGGACACCTATGCCACCCAGCTTGAGCGTCTGGCAGAAACCTCCCCCCTGACCAACTGGGAGGCTGCCCGTACCCTGACGGAGACCGCCGAACAACACTGGCCGGCCTCCCCGGTACAGCAACAAGCCACCCGCCAATGGCAGCAGCAGGTCACGGCCCGCATCGACAGCGTGCCCCTGAAAGGCAGCTGGGACACCACCCGCGACCAGCTCCAGCAGCTGGCGGACAAAATCCTGTTACAGGAACGCACCCGCGGCAGCTTCACGCTCTCCTACCTGAAAACCGCCATCTATGACATCCAGCGCAGCCACGGCAGTGACGTCCCGCTGGAAGAGCTGTTGCGCCAGCTCAGTGTCTACGCGGTAAAAGGGAAAAGTGCCCCGCCCGTGCTGCTGAAAGGGATTGATGACCGCTTTAACGCCTTGCTCGGCCGTTATGACCGGCTGCGTCAGGCGACTGAAAATCCGGCCGGCAATTTGGCCGGAGACAGTAATTTGACCAAACACGATGAACAAGCCGTCACTTCGGACGGTGGGCATTAATCAGGGAGACATGTATATGTCAGTGAAAAAGAGCATTGCGAAACTGAAGAAAGGGCAGGCACTTGTCCAGCAAGGACAGCAGGCAGCCCAAATGGCCAAAAAAGTCACCGGTGCCTTGGGCGGCGGTGCCGCGGGTGCGGTGGGACTTATTCCCGGTGGGGGTTTTGGCGGCGGCCTTGGTGGCGGCGCAGGCAATCCGGCCGCAAGTGCGGGGGGCTTAATCCCCGGCGGCGGCTTTGCCGGGGGTATCAGTGGGGCTGGCGGTGGACAGGCCGCCGGGCAGGGGTTGGTAGCCCGGGCCGCCAGCGGCCAGAATGCGGCGAGCAAGGCGCTGGAAAAAGCCGGCCAGCTCCTGGGCGGCGGGTTGACGGCCCCGAGCGGCCTGCAATTTACCCTGACGGCGGGCGGTTTGCCGCCGCAGACGTTTGTCGTCACCGACTTCAGCCTGACGGAAGGGTTCTCTCAGCCGTTCAACCTGAGCGTCGGGCTGGCAAGCGCCGACCCGGCCATTGACTTTTCGGCTGTACTGGACCGCACCGCGACCCTGACCATCCTGCAGGAAGGGGTGGAGCAGCGCAGCATCACCGGCATGGTGGCGCGCTTTGAACAGGGCAACACCGGGTTGCACCAGACCAGCTACCAGATGACCATCCGCCCTGACTTGTGGCGGACCACCCTGCGCCAGAACTCCCGCATCTTCCAGCAGCAGGACATCGCCACCATTGTCACGGCCATCCTGAAAGAGCACGGCATCCGCGACGTGGTGTTCAGCCTGCGCCATCCGCACCCGGAGCGGGAATTCTGCGTGCAATACCAGGAAAGCGACTTTGCCTTCCTGCAACGGCTGACCGCCGAAGAGGGCATTTTCTACTTCTTTGAATGCGGCAGCGGGCGTAACACCCTGGTCTTCGCGGATGACGCCGGCTCGGTGCCGCCGGGTATCGTTATCCCGTATCAGCCGGGGGACAGCAGCACACTGGGTGAGCCGTCGGTGAGCAGCCTGACCAGCAGTGCCCAGGTACGCCCGGCACAGGTGGAGCTCAAGGATTACACCTTCAAAAACCCGGCGTGGCCGGCGGAGTTTCGTGAGCAGATGAAGGAGGAACAACTGCAGGAGCAGTATTACGAGCATTACGATTACCCCGGCCGCTTCAAGGACGAGGCGCATGGCAAAGACTTTACCCGCTACCGGCTGGAAGCCCTGCGCAGCGATGCAGTCACCGGGCAAGGCAGCGGTAACGCCATTGCGGTGCAACCGGGCAAACTGTTCACCCTGACCAACCACCCGCGCCTTGACCTCAACCAGCCGTGGCAGGTGGTGGGGGCGAGCCACAGCGGCAGCCAGCCGCAGGCACTGGAAACCGCCAGCGGTGACAGCGGCACCACCCTGCACAGCCACTTCAGCTTTATCCGCCACAACCAGAACTGGCGCCCGGCCCCGTTGCCGAAACCGATTGTGGATGGCCCGCAAATCGCCAAAGTGGTCGGCCCGGCGGGGGAGGAAATCTTCTGTGACCAGTACGGCCGCGTCCGCCTGCAATTCCCGTGGGACCGATACGGCAAAAGTGACGACCACAGCTCCTGCTGGATACGCGTCAGCCAACCGTGGGCCGGACAGGGCTGGGGCATGCTCGCCATCCCGCGTATCGGGCAAGAAGTGGTGGTGGACTTCCTGCACGGCGACCCGGACCAGCCGATAATCACCGGGCGCACCTACCATGCCAGCAACATTCCCCCTGGCTCCCTGCCGGGCAGCAAAACCCAGATGGCGTTCCGCTCGAAGACCCACAAAGGGGAAGGGTATAACGAACTGCTGTTTGAGGACTCGAAAGGCAGTGAAAGGCTGTCCCTGCATGCGCAGAAAGATATGCACACCACGGTGAAAGATAACCAGAGCTTGGTGGTGGAAGCGGGAAACAGGACGCTGACTATTCAGACCGGGGATGAACATAAGACCGTGGCACAGGGCAACCTGACGGAGAACATCTGCCTGAGTCGCAGCACGGAGGCAAACTCGGTACAGGTAAAAGCGACGGCAGGCAAAGGGGGAGAGGGAACACAGCTGTATGAAGCGCAGGATGACATCACCCTGAAAGTCGGCAGCGGCACCATCCAAATGACGAAGACCAATATCAAACTTTCGTTTGGCGGTTCCAGTATTGAGCTGAATGACAGTGGTATCACCGTGCTCGGTGGTGCGATTAATTTGAATAAATAACACATTTTCTCATTGAAACCAGAAGAAAAAACAAGGATTGACCATGACCGATAAACTGACCCTCTCCCCGTTCCATTTCAATGCCGGTACTGTCATGTTGCCGGCCAGCTGGCAGGACGCGAGCATTCTGGTGCTGAACAGTGCAGATGAAAAGAATGGCACCAGTTTTACCATCTCCCGTGACAATTTGCCGTGGGGGTTGGCGTTCAGCCAGTTTGCCGAGCGGGAAATGACCGCCATTGGCAAGCAACTGAAAGAATATGAAGCGATAGCCCATGAGTCCGGTGAGCTGAACGGATTGGAAACAGAGACGTTTGAATTTCGCTGGCGTGCGCCGAATGGTGTCGTGCATCAATTGATGATGATGCTGAATGCTCCCCAGGAGGTGCTGATATTCACGGGAACTTGTCAGGGAGCGATGACGCCAGTACAGCGGGAACAGATTCAGGCCATGATGATGACGTTCAAATTGCGTGAAATTCAGACCTTAACCTCAAAGGATTGAGCGGGAGGAAGCAATGAGTGTGACTCAAAGTGTCATGACCGGGGCTGCCGCAGCGGGGCGGCCCTATATTCCGCCGCAGGTTTATGTCCCGTCATCAGCGCGGGAAGGGCAACCCACTCCTGTTCCACCACAGACTGAACCCTCTTTTTCGGATAAGGCCTTGACCTTTTTGCAGAGTGAGGAGTTTGAACAAGCCAGTCTGGTTGCCGCAGGCACCTATGCGGTTGCTGCTGGAGGTCCCATCGGAGGAGCCGCTTTTGTCGCGGGTGTCGCGTCGGCGAAAGTCGGGGCGGAAATGGGGACATGGGTGGGGGAAGCGATTGCTCCCACCGTGGCGCCTATGCTCGCCGGTATATTCGGACAGCAGAAGGTGTCCACTGAAGGCGAAAACCCCGCCCGACAAGGGGATGCGATTGCCCACCAGAACAAAAATGCGGGTTTGTGGGGAGCCTTGGGTGGAATTTTATTGGGAGCAGTGGCGGCGGTTGTAGTAGGCGCGCTGGTAATCGGAACGGGCGGTGCCGCATTGGCGGTTATCGCCGGTGCTGCTGCCGGAGGACTGGCCGGAGGATTTGCCGGGGGGGTATGTGCCAGTGTCGGTGCTGCACTTGGCAACTATGGCAGTAATAAAGGAACGATTCTGGAAGGGTCTCCCGATGTGTTCTTTGAGGGAAAACCTGTAGCACGGAAAGGGGATCCGGTGGGGTGCAGTGACCATCCACCTGGGGTGGTTGCCGAAGGTGCGAAGACGGTATTTGCCAACGGGAAGCCTATCGCTCGCCTGGGGCACCGCACTACCTGTGACGCCAATATTAACAGCGCTGCTGGGTCTATTTCCATTACCAAAGAAACAGGGGCAGCGCTACCCATTCTGCAAGAAAGTAATAAATGGTTGCAGTGGGCGGTTGTTATCGCAGGATTGTTGCCATTGCCGCGTAATAAGAAAGGGGTGACCAAGCAAGAGAAACCCAAAGAATCGACGCAAAAAACCAGTAAAAAGCCCAAAGAAGAGGATGTTTGTGGTGATCCGGTCGATATGGCTACGGGGGATTTCCTGCAACAATGGCCAATGATCTCCCTGCCAGGAACATTGCCTCTGTCGCTTGTTCGAACCTACCGTTCGACCACCGATTTCGCTGGGCTGCTAGGCCCAAAATGGGCGGATGATTGGTCACGGCACCTGATCCAAAAAGGGGAGGAAACTCATTTCTCGGATGCAGACGGCGTTGTTTACACGTTCCATACCCCTGAGGAAAAGGTTTTCTCCGTTAACCTGCACGCCGGGCATTACTTACTGTTTGGAGAATTGAGTGGCGAGTTGCATGTATTCGATCGTCAAACCCAATTGATCTTGAGTTTTGAGTATCAGGACGGCGAACGCCGTTTGTTGTCTGCCATCCGTGACCGCCATGATAACCGCATCATGTTCCATTATGATGATCTGCACGATGAGGGGATCCCTCAATTGGCACAGATTACGCATACCGATGGTTATCGCTTGTTGCTGGATTATGACCAGAGCCGGCTGATATCGGTAGAATACCTGACGGACGAATTGCGCCAGCGGCTGGTAACCTGCCAGTATGATGAACGGGGTTACTTGTCGGAATGTGACACTTTCCAGCACAGCCACTTGTGGCATGAATATGACACCCACGGCTACATGACCCGCTGGCATGATAGTGACTCGACTGATGTTTCAATGGGTTACGATAGCCGGGGTCGGGTGGTGTCAGTTTCTACCCCGGAAGGCTATTGGCAGGATCGTTTCCAATATGATGACATCAATAGGGTGACAACCTACCTGGATGCGGAAGGTGGGTGTACGCGTTATTGGTATAATAAAGACGGTCAAATTACCCGTAAAGTTGATCCTTTGGGGCGGGAAACGCTGCTTGAATGGGATCTGAGTCATAAGCTCTCAGAGACCGACCCGCTGGGCAGAAAAACCACGTTCGAATACAGTCCGTACGGCGAACTGATTACGTTGACATTGCCTACCGGTGAAACGTTTGTTTACGCGTATGACGAATACGGTCAATTATTGCAGACCACATTACCGGATGGTAAAAACTGGTGTTTTCACTACAGTGAAAAGGGTGCGTTAGATTCCGTTACGGATCCACAAGGGCGTTTGGAAGAGTACCGTTATAATCAGCACGGCGAGTTATTGCGTAGAATACAGCCGGATGGGACGCAATGGCGTTATGGGTATGAGCAGCACCGATTACATCAGGTGTTATTACCCAATGGTTACACCACACGTTATGATCAGGATGGGTTGGGACGGCTGTGTTGCGTGACCGATGCGTTAGGACAGGAAACCCATTTTCAACACAGTGCGTTTCATGCCAGCCCAGAAAATAGTGTAACGGAAATCGAGCTACCGGATGGTGTGAAGCAGCAGATTGACTACGACAGTGAACGCCGGGTCACCGCCGTCACTGATGGTGAAGGAAACACCACGCGCTACGTATATGGGCCGTTTGACTTACTGACACAATTGATCCGTCCGGATGGAACCACATTGAATTTTGGTTATGATCGTTTGATCCGGCTGAACAGTGTGACCATGGCAACGGGTGAGGTGTATCGTTATGAACGTGATCTGGCCGGTCAAATTATCCGTGAAACCGATTTTACCGGACGGACAGTGGAATATGCTTATGATTTGCTAGGCCGCCGTACGTTGACCCGTCATCCGGATGGGCAGCTGATCCGTTATTGTTATACTGCCCAAGACCAAATAACTCGACAGGAACACTGGACAACGGGAAAAGTAAGTTGCGAGCTGAACTCCGTTACCGAATACCGATATGATAGCCAGCGGCGATTGATCCGGGCGGTTTCCGATGATGCAGTGGTCGAATTTGACTACGGTGAGGCCGGTAACCTGATCAGTGAGCGGTTGAATGGCCGGGAAATTACCCGTGAGTGGGACAGTATCACTGATCTGCCGACAGCAGAAACGTTGGATGGAAATACCCTGCAATTTGGCTATGACCGAATGGGTTGGATTAACTATATTCAGTTTAATCAGCACTGTCCCTTATCGTTGCATTATGATCCGCTGGGGCAGGAAACGGTACGGGAAAGCCCAGAAGGTTTTATTTTGGCCAGCCGTTATACGGCAACAGGATTATTGGCGCATCAATCAGCCGGTCATGCGACGACCCTATTCCGTGAAACTCTGCAGCAAAATAACCCGCACTTCCCTCCACAGGCGACAGCCGTGAATCGCAGCTGGCAATATGACCGGACGTATAATGTCAGGGTGATTGATGACGGACGCTGGGGACAGACGCGCTACCGTTATAATAGTAATAGTCAAATTGTTCAAACGATGTATCAAGGGGCTCGGCCATATGAAGAACAGTTCAGTTATGATGCCAACGGTAACTTAAACCTGCATCTTCCGGTGGACGCAAAGGGGGCAGTTGCGCAAATAGCTCAGCGTCAGCAGGCCGGGCGTGTAGTACAACAAGGCAACATCCGCTACCGCTATGATGATAATGGCCGATTGGTAGAAAAAACGGAAGAGCGCGATGGATTTCGACCACAGGTTTGGCGCTACCGCTGGAATAGCCAAAACCAGCTCACGCATTGCGAAACGCCGGACGGCTCTCGCTGGCACTATCGCTACGATGCGTTTGGCCGAAGGATACGCAAGCTCAAGGTGCATGACGGCAAGCTGACGGCGACAAACCTGCAACGTTGGCTGGACGGTAAACCGGATCTCACTCCGCGTAACACGGCTATTTACGGCCAGGAATACCTGTGGAGCGGTGATCAACTGATTGAAGAGACTCCTGTCTATGCTGATGGCTCATTGGCCTTAGACCAACGTATCCGCTGGTTATACGAGCCTGGGTCACTCACGCCGTCAGCCAGATATGAGCAGGGTAAGCTGCATTACGTGGTGAGTGACCATCAGGGGACTCCGCGTGAAATGCTCGATGAGCAAGGTGTTCTTATCTGGGCACAGCGACTGACCACATGGGGAAAAGCGGAAAAATCGCAGGTGATTGCCTCCAATGATCCGAATTATCATGTGGGCTGTAACCTGCGGTTCGCAGGGCAGTATGAGGACGAAGAAAGCGGGCTATACTATAATCGGTTTCGTTACTATAATCCGGAAACAGCCCAGTATATTTCACCTGACCCGATAGGGTTGATGGGCGGGTTTAATCCGTATGGGTATGTGGATAATCCTACTGGCTGGATTGACCCTCTGGGATTGCAGCCAAAGCATAGAGGAAGAATTCAAGCTCAGGGCAGTAAATTAGAAGAATCTTTTGCTTGGGCGCAGGATACGCCTATAACTGCTAAAGACGCATTAGCTGGTCTAAATGATCTTGAAGCAAGTTTAAATAAAAAAGATAGGGCATTGAGAAAAGCCGAATTTGAGAAGGCAAGGAAATTTATTCAAAATGCAGAAAAAGGCGGTGGTGTTGAGGCTCAAGTTAGTAAAACTTTTTTAGTTAAAGGAACAGCCCATGAACGTGTTGATATTGAGGTAACTACGGGAAAAGCCTTTGTCTCCGATGCACCACAAAATGGGAAGTGTTAATAATGTTTGAAAATTATTTAAATGATGAACAAGTTTATTATGAGCTTGAACAGTATTGGGATAGTCTTTTCTTCAGCGTGAACGATAGTAGCAGTGATGAATGGATAGCCCCCTATTATAATACGTATTATAATAACGGCTTGAAATTTATGGATGCCAATCCCATTTTTTCTGCGAAATCTAAGGTAACTGATAAATCTATAAAGATAATTCAAGAGCCGTTAGAGGAATTGGATAGTGTCCAGTATTGGATTGACTCTAATGAAAAGAACGAATTAGTTATAATCTGCTCTTTTTCTGAAGAAAATATATTGGCCGTTAAAAAGTTAATTAAAAAATGGCTTAAAAATCTGCTCAATTAAATAATATAAAAGCCGGAAAGATGAACTGACCCCAGAAAGTTGGACATTGTAGTTAAACGGCGTGTAAGGCCTGGTTTCGATATTCTATCGGAGTTAGGCCTTTTAATTTCACCTTGATCCGTTTTGTATTGTAATATTCAATGTATTCCTCTATTTTTTCAATCAGTTCATCCGCACTTTTAAAGTGCTGCTGGTGATACATTTCTGTTTTGAGTAAGGCAAAAAAGTTTTCTGCCATCGCATTATCCAAACAGTTCCCTTTCCTCGACATACTTTGTTTAATATCTTTATCAGCAAGTTGCTTTTGATAAGCCCTATGCCGATATTGCCAACCTTGATCACTGTGAATGAGTGGCTTAGAGTGAGCATCTAGCCCATCTAATGCCCCTTTTAGCATCTCTGTCACTAAAGGCAGACTCGCTTTTTTCGCCACGTTGTAAGCGATAACTTCTTGATTAAATAAGTCAATAATAGGTGATAGATAGACTTTTTGTTCATTCACTTTAAATTCCGTCACATCCGTTACTCATTTCTCATTAGGTTTTGTCGCGCGAAAATCTCTTGCCAACCAATTCGGTGCTGTTTTTCCAACTTCCCCACGATAAGAACGATATTTCTTCGGCCTTACCGTGGATTTTAGGTTTAATTGCCCCATTAATCTTTGGACTGTTTTATGATTGATTTTAAAGCCATTTTTTCTCAATGCTAAATGAATGCGGCGATAGCCATAACGACCTTTATGCTCATGATAGATAGTTTTAATCATCTCTATTTCTTGTTCATAAGCACGCGTTTTTTTTAAGCGCCTGGCATTGATAGTAAAACACGCTTCTTGCAAGATTAATGGCACAAAGTAAGTGCTTTAATGGATATTTCTTTTTAAGAGCTAAAACAATTAACGCTTTTTCTTTGCTAGTGGGCGTTTCTTCTGTTCCAGCTCTTCTAACTTTTTTAGGACAGCATTTTCTGCACGTAAATAAGCTAATTCTTCTTTAAGTTCCTCAACTGTCCTTTCGTCATCAGACTTCGGCGGAGTTTTAGGTCGGGATTTCATTGGGGGTCTTCCTCGCTGATGACTTTCGAGTCCTTTGATACCGGTTTCATTATACTTATCAAGCCAAACTGATAAGGTACCTGGAGTCGTTAAATTGAGAACTGCACTAGTGTGAGTGAGAGACCAATCATGTGTCCACATTAATTTTAAAGCTTGGAGTTTTGTGACAGTACAAAGAGAGTGAGACGTTGGCAAAAAGGCGTTATCGCCATGAATGGCAACAACTTGAGCCCAGTATCGAATTTGTCGAGAAGAGATTGAATATTCCGCTGATAGCTTATCCGATGTGTTACCTGCTAGACATCGTTTAGCAATAATGATTTTTAGTTCACGACTATATTTAGACATAAAAAAACCCCCAGTAATTAGTTGTCCAACTATTGGGGGTCACTTCAAGTTTCACTGAGCTGTTCTTGCTGGCGCTGGTACTGTTGCTTGATGCTTAAGTATCACCAACTCCCTCCATGATCTGACAGCATGCACACAGCCCCATAAACCCCGTACAATTAGATGAAAAACCCTGCCTCTTCTATAATCCTATTACCACTTTCAGGCACTATGCTCTTGTGCCAAGACTTATCCCAGAGTAATTTGAAAAACAAAACCGCTCTTGGTGGTCTGTTCGTTTCGGAAGAAAAATAACGAACAGCAGACCTTTTTCCGATCAGTAACTAAAGGGGCTGGATAATGAAACAAAAACTACGGTTATGCTTTTTAAGCGTAGTATTTACTGTTTTTCCAGAAGTATCATTCGCCGCTTACACATCAGTTTTTGAGACAAAAAATTATGATATCACCATCAATGTTCGCTGCCCGGAAGGGAATGTCAGTTGTGATGATGTTGTATTTTCGCTATTCAATAAGCAAAAACAGACCGCTATGGTGATGAAAGGCAAAACCTTGAACCGGGATTGTGTAACAGGAAGTTGTGATTTTTATGGATATGAATTCAAGAATAAAGGGCTGGTATACAAAATTTATCAATATGGAATTTTTGATATTTCAAAAAAAGGAAAGGTTATTTCTTCAGAATCTGGTGTGTTTAGGTATTGAATATTAACAGCGATGTTAATGATAAATAAGACAATTGAGCTTGCATTAAGTGCCGTATTATGAATCCCGAAGCAAAAAGCCTAATAAAATACCAGTATGTATAAAAGATCAGCCTTTATTAAAATTCCCATATATCTAATTTCGTTAAAACTATCAATAAATCACATTAGCAATCATTTTTTTCATTTATTATTTGTTTACCATGTTTTTCTATTTGTAATCAAAAAAATCACGAGTACAATTACTATACTTTTCGCCACTCAGAGTCACCTGCCAAGGCGCTCTTGATGTTGAAAAATAGAAATAAATGTCAATTTTTTATCTTGTAACCGCACTCTAAGTGTTTAATAGCAATTAAAAAATAATTGCTTACAGGTAATGTGGAGTTTCCTCCCCAGTTCAAGATATCCCTCATGACATAGTATAAACACTGAAAAAATCAGGCTTTCGCTGGAAGTCAGGGCATCTTTTTTCTGATGTGTTTATCAATATCTGGTTATGAAGGCGGGTTCTGAGGAATAGTGATAAAAACCAGTGTTGCAGATTTAATAGTAATGAGTTGATTTTCAAGGTTAAAATTTAAAATCCGTTTTCTCATGTCAATTTTGATGATGAAGGGGTGAATGATGTTTTTCCATGTGGTCAACAAAAATAATATTATCATATTTGCATTACTTTTGGGTGTTGTCATTTTATTGTTATCTTTTAGTAACAGGCAATGGAGCATAATTAATTATGCCGATAAATATTGTCAAAAAAATACATCTTGCTTGATTGATATCAGTGAAATAACCTCTTTTGATTGGGATAAAATGTATATTATCGATAAGGGAATGGATCGAGAGGATATTGAGGGCATCATCGGCACAGCCTTTAATGATAAAGCCAGCCTTTTTTATAAAGTTATCTTTGTCAGGAATGATAAGGTCATTTATTCAAGGGAGTACAGTCCTTCGGATGAATCTTATGAGAAAAAATTAATTAAGCCCAATTTTCATTATCCTGATGAAACAAAAGAGGATTATTTTAGCCATTATGCAATTTCTAAAGATAATGCTATTCTTTCAGTCGAAATTGAAAATGAGCCACGTATGAGTGATAAAGTTTACTATAAGATTTCACCTTCGAATGCTCAGCAAGTCAGGGGAAATAGTTTGTAAATTTCCCCTGCACCCCGAGCTGTTTTAGCTATAGGATGAACTGAGTACGTAGCTTGATATCGGTTTGTTACTTCTGCTTGGACTGTGCTTTTTTGCCTGTATTCATACCGATTTTCTTTGTCGGCTTACGAGTCTGTTTTTTGCTGTTTTTCTGTTTTTGAGGCGGCAGTCTGCCAGACAAGTTATTTTTGGTGATTTCTGATTTATTGTTTTGTTCTTGCAGGCGTTTTTCCAGATCACACGTGGTTTTGATATTGTCCAGTGTTCGGGTTAATCCTGTTATCAGGCGCTTGTCTTGGTCTGCCTGAGCGTATTTAAGTTGTGTTTCCAACGCTTTCTTTTTTATCTCACATCCCGCTCTATTTTGGCTTGCATAGGCACTACTCATACTGAAAACGATCAATGCAGATAGGATCATAGTTTTCGACATCATGAAATATTCCTAAGGATATTGATAATACTTAATCAAAATTTTATACGCTGATCTCGAATTTATCCTGAAAATTACACTGGATTGGTAACAGGAAAGAGGCAAGAGGAGACTTTTATCTTTTTTGCCGAGAATGAGGCTATAATGCACCTTTCGTTGTCTGGTAGGGCATCAGGCAAGTTATCAGTATTCTGCTCTCGGGGTTAAATTGAATGTTAAGTTATCGTCATAGCTTCCATGCCGGCAACCATGCTGATGTGCTGAAGCACACGGTGCAAAGCCTGATCATTGAGTCACTCAAAACAAAAGAAAAGCCTTTCCTGTATCTGGATACCCACGCTGGCGCAGGTCGTTACCAATTGAGCGGGGAGCATGCAGAGCGTACGGGAGAGTATCTGGAAGGCATTGGCCGAATTTGGCAGCGTGATGATATTCCCGAAGAGTTGGCCTCTTATATGGATGCCGTGAAGGCGCTGAATCCAAATGATTCTTTGCGTTATTATCCGGGTTCTCCGCTGATCGCCCGCCATTTGTTGCGGGATTATGATGAGCTGAACCTCAGTGAACTGCATCCCAGCGATTTTCCGTTATTACGTTCGGAATTTTCCCGTGACGAACGTGCCCGTGCTCTGCGGGAGGATGGCTACCAGCAGCTGAAATCCAAATTGCCACCAAGAAGTCGCCGGGGTTTTATCCTGATCGACCCTCCTTATGAATTGAAATCAGATTATCGGATGGTCGTTCAAGGCATTCAGGAAGGGTATAAGCGCTTTGCAACCGGAACCTATGCGTTGTGGTATCCCGTTGTATTGCGTCAGCAAATTAAACGTTTAATCAAAGAACTGGAAGCAACCGGTATCCGCAAAATCTTGCAAATTGAGCTGGGCGTGCGCCCTGACAGTGATCAACGCGGTATGACGGCATCAGGCATGATAGTCATTAATCCACCGTGGAAACTGGAACAGCAAATGAAAGCAGTGCTGCCGTGGTTGCAGCAGGTACTGGTTCCTGAAGGCACTGGGCATGCTTCAGTTGAGTGGATTGTACCTGAGTAAAAGGTGCTTGAATAAATTGAGCCTGAAAAGGTGAAAGTTCAGCGGGATGTAACGGCTTAATAGCTGTGACCTATGGCATTAACAGTCACAATCATCCACAGTTGATGGTCACTTTCTGTAATAATAAGCGCCAGGTTGAACTTTACCCAGTAAGTTAATTGATTAGACGGGAATTGCCTAAGATGAATAAACATTACGATTATATTGCAATTGGTGGCGGCAGTGGCGGCATTGCTTCCATTAACCGTGCAGCCATGTATGGGCAGAAGTGTGCCCTGATTGAAGCAAAAGCATTGGGCGGAACATGTGTTAATGTGGGTTGTGTACCGAAGAAAGTCATGTGGCACGCTGCCCAGATTGCGGAATCTATTCATCAATATGGGCCTGATTATGGTTTTGATACGACAGTTAATCGCTTTGACTGGAAAAAATTGATTGCCAGCCGCACTGCCTATATTGATCGCATCCATCAATCATATGAGCGTGGATTGAATAACAATAAGGTGGATGTTATTCAGGGATTTGCCCGTTTTATTGATGCACACACTGTTGAAGTTAATGGTGAGAAGATCACTGCTGATCATATTCTGGTTGCTACAGGCGGCCGTCCATTGCGCCCTGAGATCCCCGGCGCGGAATATGGCATTAATTCAGATGGTTTCTTTGAATTGGATGAGTTGCCAAAACGCGTTGGCGTGGTGGGAGCCGGTTATATCGCCGTGGAAATCGCGGGTGTTTTAAATGCTCTGGGCAGTGAAACGCATCTGTTTGTCCGCAAGCATGCACCACTGCGCACTTTCGATCCGATGATCGTCGATACGCTGCTGGAAGTGATTGAAAACGAAGGGCCAACACTACATACGGAAGCAATCTTAAAATCCGTGGTTAAAAACAGTGATGGCAGCTTAACCATTCAATTGCAGGATGGCAGAGAGCAAACGGTTGATGTATTGGTTTGGGCGATTGGCCGTGAACCGATGACAGATAACCTGAACCTGTCTGTTACAGGCGTAGAACTGGATGAGAACGGTTATATTAAGGTCGATAAGTATCAGAATACTAATGTAAACGGGATCTACGCTGTTGGTGACAATACCGGGGCAGTGGAACTGACGCCAGTCGCGATTGCGGCGGGCCGCCGCTTGTCAGAGCGCCTGTTTAACAATAAACCCGAAGAGCATCTGGATTATACCAATGTGCCAAGCGTGGTATTCAGCCATCCGCCAATAGGTACAGTGGGTTTGACGGAGCCACAGGCAAAAGCGCAGTTTGGGGATGATCAGGTGAAGGTTTATACCTCTTCATTTACCGCCATGTATACCGCAGTGACACAATACCGCCAGCCGTGCCGCATGAAATTGGTTTGTGTCGGGGCAAACGAAAAAATTGTCGGTATCCACGGTATTGGCTTTGGTATGGATGAAATGCTGCAAGGTTTTGCTGTTGCACTGAAGATGGGGGCAACGAAAAAGGATTTTGATAATACAGTTGCTATCCACCCGACTGCGGCGGAAGAGTTCGTAACGATGCGGTAATGCCATTGTTGTGATCTAGAAGATCTCACGGTTACCTTATGGTTTAAAAAGAGCCGGCCGAACACTAAAACGTTCGAGCCGGCTCTTTTTATATTCACTGAATATTATTTGATTCCCGCATAGCGCAGTAGTGCCGCCACACTGGCTGCAACAAAAATCACGACAATCAGTGGTGCTTTTTTCCAGGCAAGGATCATGGCAACCGCAACGCCCAATACACGCGCCATTCCCGCAAAATGCGTACCTTCGTAGAAGGTTGCGGCGAGTGCGACGGCAAATAATAATGTGGTGGCTGAATCTTTAAGCAGTGCTTGTTTGTGTTCTGATAATGCCAGCTTATTACCCAGTTTTGTGCCACTGAGGCGCATTAAATAAGTGCCGATTGACAGCAGCGCGATGCCGAGAAGGATCAGGGTATTATTCGCCATTATTTTTTCCTCGCCAATAATCCTAACAATGACATTAATACGGGCAATCCCACCGGCGTAAAAGGAACGGCTGCAAGTGAAAGTGCAGCACCGCTCGTAGCCCGGGTCAGTGTCGTTCTGTTTTTGAGTGATGGAATAACCAAGGCCAGCAAAATCGCAGGGAAGACGGCATCCAAGCCAATGGTTTCTGGCGCAGGAAGCAATTTACCGAGCATGCAGCCAATGATGACGCCGAGTGGCCAAAATACCACAACGCCGATACCGCATAGCCAATAAGCCGCTTTGCGTTGTTCGGGCGTTTGCTGAGACAGGCCGAAAACGACGCTTTCATCATTCATTATGTGGCATCCTAAATATCCCATGATGCGATTGCCAACCAATTCACGTACCGCTAATCCGAAAGGAAAATGGCGGGCATTCACCAGCAAACCAGCAACAGCGGCAGCGATTGGATTGCCACCGCTGGCGATAATACCGATAAACATAAATTCTGATGCCCCTGCGACAACTAATGTGGAAAGCAGCAGTGGAACCCAGAGGGGAAAACCGTATGCCATGGCTAATGAACCATAGGAAACACCAACTACACCGACAGCTAGGCAGACTAAAAATATCGCCTTTTTGATATCACCTGTCAGGCAGGAGAAAGAGTGAGCAGACATATAACCTTATCCATATCGAACAATTTTCTATTATAATGAACACAATTTAAGGTTACATCAAGTCGAACGTTATGTTCGTTTTAATGAACATTGAGTTAATGAATACTGGAGTAGTGGCATGACACAGCCGATCAGTGTGATCGCAAAAAGTTTAGTTCGTGAACGTGCAAGAGCGGGGCTTTCATTAACAGAAGTTGCCCGACGAGCCGGGATTGCTAAATCCACCTTGTCACAACTCGAAGCTGGCAGTGGTAATCCGAGTTTGGAAACACTCTGGGCATTATGTGTGGCACTGAATATCCCTTTTGCCCGTTTACTGGAACCACAGAGTAATAAAACGCAAGTGATTCGGTGTGGTGAAGGGACTAAAGTTGTTGCGGAACAGGCGAATTATCAGGCCATTTTATTGGCAACCTGCCCGCCAGGCGCACGGCGTGATATTTATTTATTGATGGCGGAACCGGATGCTGATCGAATCTCCCACCCACACCCGCCGGGTTCTGTGGAGCACATCATTATCACCCGTGGTCGCGCGCTGGTTGGTTTAACAGAAGCGCCAGTCGAACTGGGAGAAGGTGACTATATCTGTTATCCCGCGGATGTAGCCCATATTTTTAAGGCGCTGGAGCCGGATACCCAAGCCATTTTGGTTGCCGAACAGAATTAACAGATTGCAGTGTGCCAGATTTGGCGAAATCGGCCTCTTACCTGCAAAGAGGCCATCTCTGAAGATTACAATCCCGGAGCTTTCCACAGCGACGTTGTCAAGCCATCGTCCACCAAATGCAATTGATCCGCATACACAGTTTGCCAATCTTTTTTCGCTTTCTGGTAGATCTCTCGATGCTCTAAATTGGGTTGATATTCCCGCTCCCAACGAACCAATCTTTCCCCTGTTTCCGGCATGGAGCCATATAACCCTACGCCAACGCCTGCCGCAATTGCGCAACCCAAGGCTGTTGCCTCTTTGACGACGGGAACCCGCACCGGCAACCCGGTCACGTCAGAGAGAATCTGGCACCAGAGTTTGCCTTTCGAACCTCCGCCAGCGAAGACCAATGAATCCGCTTTGACGCCTGAAAACGCCGAAACCATGTCGAGATTGCATGCCGAAACGATAGCTGCGTTCTCTTCCAACGCCCTGAATAAAGTGGCTTTGTTGCATTTTTCCGGATCAATCGAGAGATTGAGGAAAGAGGGCGCGGCGTGATACCACGATTTAAAGCGCATCACATCGGAGAAAATTGGCATGACACCATGTGCCCCGGCAGGAACCCGTGCTGCCATATCCTCCAGCAAGCTGTAGGCATCAACACCCAGGCGCTCTGCCAGTAGTTTTTCTTCTGCACAGAAAGCATCGCGGAACCAGCGCATGGTCAAGCCGGTAAAGAAGCTGATCGATTCTGCCTGCGCCATGCCCGGAATAACGTGTGGATTGATGCGGATATTCATGTTCGGGTCGGTGATGGGTTCAGGCAGGTTGACGACTTGCTGCCAGAAGGTGCCTCCGAGTACCGCAGTTTGGGCGGGTTTGACAACACCAATGCCGAGGCAGCCGAGCTGGACATCACCGCCACCCATAATGACGGGGGTTCCGCTGTTCAGGCCACACTCTGCCGCTGCTTTTTCCGTGATATAACCGAGCAGGCTTCCTGTTTCTTTGACAGGGGAAAGAATATCAGAACGCAAGCCGGCCATTTCCAGCAGGCTCGGGCGCCAATCCCGGCTGACCAAATCCAGCATGCCTGTGGTGCCAGCGTTGGAAGGATCCACGGCTAATTCATTGCTTAACATATAAGCGAGCCAGTCACTTATCATTGTCAATGTGCTGGCTTGCCGATAAATATCGGGGCGGTGATGGGCCAGCCAAAGAAGGCGCGGCATGGCGCCCAGTGCTAGAGTCTGGCCGGAATAACGATAGACATCATACTCGAAAGTATTGTTGTACAGTTCCTTGAGCTCGCTGACTTCATGACTGGAGCGGGCATCAACATTGGCACACGCCCAGATGGGATCGCCATTGCGATTATAAAGGACGATACCTTCCCGCATTGAGCAGGCAGCGACGCCTTGAATCGCTTCGGCGGGCAGATCTGCTTTTTGCAGTGCTTGCCGGATACATTGGCAAGTCAGTTGCCAGTTGTTTTTCAGGTCAAACTCCATCGAGCCAGCAACATTCGGTACAGGCTGGTGTACCCATTCAGCCTGTCCGACGGCTATCTGATTTCCGTCGAGATCAAATATAACTGCACGGATACTGCCAGTTCCTGCATCAAGCGCCATCAAATACTTCCCTGATGGTTGGGCATGAGTGCGTTGAGTCATGATACTATCCTCATCTGTCGTTATCTTCTTATTTGATATGGCACAGGGGATGGATAGTTATTTGTCGATCAAGTCAGCATAGCTCTTGCGGTCTGTTCTTCTGTTACCAGTGAATTGATGTATCCGGAGCGCATGATTGTTGTTTCTGATTGCAGACAGTTTGCCCGCATTATTTTTTTGGTAGTAGTGGCTTGAGTAGTCAATGTCATCGGATAATACAATCCTTTCTGATAATAGTTGTTTCTTGATTGATTTAATCGACATAACAACTTTTTTATCCATAAAGAAAGGATAAGCGCGAAATACTATTAATGTAATAGGAATTAATCGTAAAGCTTTGAACATATTTTAATATAATCTTATTTTTTTCACAAAATGTGATCTAACTACTAAAAAAATTATTAATTTTTAATTAACTCATTGAATAAACATTATTTTATATAAATAATGCTTCATATAACTATATGGCTGGGTAAGTGAACATAGTCAACAAAGTTACAACTTGAAAGACGGTAGGTATAAGTATTAAAAATGTCATGAAATAAACGTAATGTTACCGATCAACACTGTTACCGATTTAAATAGTTTACTAAGGGAGCATATTGGTTAGGACTACGTGCAGGCTTATTGAGCTATCTTCTGGCATGATTATATTGAAACAAATTAATTTCACGTTGATGTTGAGTCTGGTTTACGCTCTGCGATCCTGGATAGGATTAGTGGAATGTTATTGTTCAGTATCAGTAATTTTATCTGTACTAGAATTATTGCCATTCTTTTAACTTTATTTGTAGGCATGCAGTATAGCTCGTTTAATACCGCCCTGATTTTCTATACGCGTTATGATGTTATTCTTGTGAATAAAATCTTCGCCTGTTTTATATCTTGACTGTGCCGATTTTAATAATAACAGTGATTGTTTTTGTTGTTATTTGGTGTTTTTCTGATTGCAGTGTTGAAGAGCATTTTGTTTTGCTGCATCGCTACCGAGTTCGTGATTGGTGGCAATGTTGAAGGGTTTCTTTTTCATAACAATATATTTCAAATCCGAAATGAAAAAGATGCTCCTGAAATATAAATGATTTTAGGACAAGAATAGATGGAGATAGGCATGAAAGCACCAACAATACAAAAACTGGCTTTAGCTGCTGCATTAAGTCTGGTATGGGTTTCTTGGGGACAAGCGGCAGAAAAGATAGCATTTATCCCTAAATTGGTCGGTGTTGAGTTTTTTACTGGTGGTGCTCGAGGTGCGATAGAAGCTGGGAAGGCATTGGGAGTCGAAGTCACTTATGATGGCCCAGTAGAATCAAATATGGTTGAGCAGGTTCATCTTATCAATACATTCGTTAATCAAGGCCATAACGCAATTGTAGTGTCAGCCGTATCAAGAAATGGCCTTTGCCCCGCATTAAAACGTGCAATGAAACGGGGTGTTAAAATTTTGACATGGGATTCAGATACCTCACCAGAGTGCCGTTCCATCTATATCAACCAAGGGACGCCAAAACAGTTGGGTGGGCTGCTGATAGACATGGCTGCCAATCAAGTGAAGAAGAAAAACGCAAAGGTGGCATTTTTCTATTCCAGCCCAACAGTAACAGACCAAAATCAGTGGGTAAAAGAAGCCAAGGCCAAGATTGCTGCCGAGCACCCTGATTGGGAAATTGTGACTACTCGGTTTGGTTATAACGATGCCACGAAATCGTTGCAAACGGCAGAGGGTATTTTGAAAGCGTGGGATGATTTGGATGCGATCATTGCTCCAGATGCCAACGCGTTGCCGGCAGCGGCTCAGGCAGCAGAAAACCTGAAACGCAAGGATGTGGCGATTGTTGGGTTCAGTACTCCGAATGTTATGCGTCCTTATGTCGAAAATGGTACGGTCAAACAATTCGCTCTGTGGGATGTGGTCAAGCAGGGCAAGATAGCAATCCATATCGCCAATGAGATATTGCAGAAAGGCGATTTGAATGTAGGCGATAAATTGACGATTCCAGATATTGGCAATGTTGAAATTTCTCCCAACAGTGTACAGGGATACCGTTATGAAGCGGAAGGTAATGGTATCGTCGTCATGCCGGAGCGAGTGATTTTTACGAAAGACAATATCAATGAGTACAATTTCTAACCAATGTGATTTCTGATTGATGGGCTGCGGTGCAGCCTGTTTCTGACACCTTTTTGGAGGGCAACATGGCAGATTTAGATGATATCAAAGACGGTAAAGATTTTGGCCTTGATACGCCACAGAAGAATACTTTGTTTGAACTGAAAGGGTGTGGTGCACTGGATTGGGGGATGCAATCCCGCCTGTCTCGGATTTTCAATCCCACGACCAATAGAACCGTTATGCTGGCGTTTGATCACGGTTATTTTCAAGGGCCAACAACAGGTTTAGAGCGCATTGACATTAATATTGCCCCGCTGTTTGAACATACCGATGTGCTGATGTGTACCCGTGGGATCTTGCGTAGCCAAGTTCCCCCTGCAACCAATAAACCCGTGGTGCTGCGTGCGTCTGGCGCCAATTCCATGTTGACTGAACTTTCGAATGAAGCTGTCGCCGTTGCGATGGAAGACGCCCTTCGGCTCAATGTTTGTGCGGTTGCCGCCCAAGTTTATATTGGTTCGGAATATGAACATCAATCCATTAAGAACATTATCAAGCTGGTGGATCAGGGGACGCGCTATGGTATGCCAACGATGGCGGTGACGGGAGTGGGTAAGGATATGGCCCGTGATCAGCGCTATTTCTCGCTGGCTACCCGCATTGCGGCGGAAATGGGCGCGAACATTATCAAAACTTATTATGTCGATAGTGGGTTCGAGCGGATTGTCGCTGGCTGCCCTGTACCGATTGTCATTGCAGGTGGCAAAAAACTGCCGGAGTTGGATGCGCTGGAAATGTGTTACCAAGCCATCGATCAAGGCGCGTCAGGTGTTGATATGGGACGCAATATCTTCCAGTCCGAAGCGCCCGTTGCGATGCTGAAAGCGGTACAGGCGGTGGTACATGGCAATGAAAAACCCGCACTGGCGTATGAATTGTTCCTGAGCGAAAAGGCCAAGGGAGAATAATATGCACGTCACATTAGTTGAGATTAATGTCAAAGCTGACAAGATCGACGAATTTATTCAGGTATTCCGGGATAATCATCTTGGCTCGGTGAAAGAACCGGGCAATTTGCGCTTTGATGTGCTGCGCGATGAGAATATCCCGACTCGCTTCTATATCTATGAAGCTTATGCTGATGAAGCGGCTGTAGCAGCGCATAAGACAACGCCCCATTACTTGCGTTGTGTCGAAAAGCTGGAAGCGTTGATGACTGAACCACGTAAAAAAACGACGTTTGTTGGTTTGATGCCGGAAGGAAAGTAAGAGACAGGGATTGCTCATTCATCCCCGGGAACATAACCATGTGACCGGGGAGAGCGAATGTAGCCAATAATTAAAGCAGCACCTGAAAAACGCAGGGTATATCGAGTTGCTCTTTTTTTATTGCTTTTATTTCATTGGAATCGCTTTTACTTCCTCGATGGCTGTAGCAATTGCTGTCAAGCTGCGCTGAATATCATCTTCCGTCGTTGCCCAAGAACTGACGCTAAGACGTATGGCTTCTTTTCCCTGCCACGTTGTTTGCCCGAACCAGCATTCGCCGGATTGCTGAACTTTTTGCAGCATCGCACGCTGTAAAGTGGTGTCTGGCAGACAGGCGACAACCTGATTAAGAACAACATCATTAAGGACAGTAAAACCGAGTGTTTTCAGCCCTTCAGCCAACATTTTTGCATATCGGCAGCAGCGCTCAACCAGCACCTCTATTCCCTGTGAACCCAGTTCGGCAATGGCAGCCCATACTTCGACCGCTCTGGCCCTGCGAGAAAATTCTGGCAGCATATCTTTTGCCTGCCACATATCTTGTGTTTCTACATAAGCGGCTGAAGTTGTCATGACATCCCTGAGTGCTTGCTTATGTCGAACGATACACATGCCACAATCGTAAGGAGTGTTCAGCCATTTATGGGCATCTACCGCCCAAGAATCTGCGGCTTCAACGCCTTCGACCAATGCGGATTTTTCCTTTGATGCCCGCGCCCAAAGCCCGAAAGCCCCATCAACATGCACCCAGCAGCCCGCTTGTTTGGCTTTTGGGATCAGAGAATGAAAGTTATCCGAACTACCGGAATTCACATTTCCCGCCTGTAACACCAGAATCATGTTGTCTGAAAACTCAGGAACGGCACTCTCGATGATCCGGCCTTGATTATCACATGGCACAAAAATGCATTGCGAACGGCCAAAACCGAGTAGTCTCAATGCCTTTAAAACAGAGATATGTGCTTCTTCAGGTAAGACAATTTTCAATTCCGGTGCATTGTGCAGCCCTTGCTCTGTAATGTCATAACCCTGTTTCTGGTACAGATAATGCCGTGCTGTGCTCAGGGCGCTCACATGGGCCATTGTCGTGCCTGTCACAAAACCAACAAACGCATCGGATGGCAGGCTCAGTAACTCTAGTACCCAGCGACCGGCAATCTTTTCTAATTGATTGGTGACAGGTGAGGAGGATTCCATCAAAGCGATTTGATCCCAAGCACTGGTAATGATGTTGGCACCCATAGCGGCAGGGGTTGAGCCTCCAACAACCAGCCCAAAGTAGCGGCCACCGGTTGTTGCGACTGTGGCTGGCGAACCATATGTATGGAGCTGTTCCAGTACTTGCTGGCAATGAGTGCCCGCTACGGGTAAAGGTTTATCGAAATATTGCAGGTTTGATAAGGCGGCTGCATCGGGATATACCCGTTGGTTTCGGATTTCACTGACGTAGTCGTATGCTATTTTGCTTGCGGTTTTAACCGCAGACAATGAGGCGTCGCGGATAGGATCTTTCATGGCGGGATTCCTGTTATATCTATTTTTCGGTGATCTGATGTAATGCGTTTTTATTGGTATAACTAGTTATCGGTATAGCCACTTATCTGTATAACCATGTTGAAATAAATGCTGCGACTTGCTCTGGTTGGTTGATGTCAAGTTGCGGTAATGATGTTGCCAGTGGAATATCACTGGCAATGGCGATCACATGGGGATCCAGCAGTTCGTCAACGGTATGGTTGAGGCCATCTCGATAAAGGGCAATTTTGGGGATAGGCTCTTGTTTAAAACCTTCAACCAAAATCAGATCCAGTGAATTTGCATCAAATCGGCTGGCGAGGTAGTGAAGATCCAATTCTGGAAGTTCTGGTGTTTCTGTCATCAGCGCCCAACGCTGCTGGCTGGCAACCAATGTCTGGCTTGCCCCAGCCTTGCGCAGTTCATAGCTATCTTTGCCGGGCTTATCAACATCCATATTGTGATGAGTGTGTTTAATCAATCCAATGCGGATATGCTGCTGGCGCAATAGTGGAATAACCTGTTTTAGTAGCGTCGTTTTTCCGGTTCCACTATAAGCAACGATGCCCAGTACAGGCAGTGCTGGATCGTCTAAGCGATGGGTCATGCACTCTCCTGAAGAAATTCCCAATGTCGGAGTTCCCAGTCATGGCACTCTTCCGGTGTATTTAAGTTCGTAAAGGCATTGGTATCAGGGAAATAAACAGCTTTTGCTTTTATCATCTGCATAAAGAACATCAGCTTTCTATCTCCCAGAGCAAGATAGCTTTCCAATCGCGGGATCAAACTGCGGTGCATTAATGTCAGTGTCGGGTGGGCGCGTTCGCAGTCGTGTACATAGGCGGCTCTGGCGTGTTGTTTGTAGCTCCACAGCTTTTCGACAAGATCTTCGGGAAAATCGGGAACATCACAGGGAACAAATACTACCCATTCATGAATAGCTTTCTTTAAGACGGACAGCATACCCGCCAGCGGCCCAGAAAAATCGGTAATGATATCTGGTATAATGGGGTAGCCACTTTGCTGATAAATCCCAAGATTGAGGTTGGCATTGATCAACAGTTCATGCACCTGCGGCTGCAATCTTGTCGCAATATGTTGATAGAGTGGTGAGCCGTCGAATTGCAGCAGTCCTTTGTCATTTCCCCCCATACGGGTGGATAATCCTCCAGCCAGAATTGCGCCACTGATTTTTGGATGCGTCATGTTAAATTACCTGATATTGGGCAATGAAATGTTTGAGTTTATATAACCATTGTGAATCAATATCTAACAATGCTGCTTTGAGTGGGGAGTATAACTTTACGCGGATTGACAGACCAATTCTTTCTAAGAAGCATTAACTCTGCTAATTTATAGAGTTATTTAACAATACTCTTCGTCTTTCAAATTGCTTATTTTTTGGCTGTGCTCGCTCATCCCGATTACCGTTTTTATGAAAATACGGTTATCTATGCTTGCGGGAAGTTCTCCCTTGCTGCTGCGATGCAACTTGAAGTCCATTGGGTAAAGGAACTAAAAATGAAACACCACCGTCTCAATGAAATTATCGAACTTTTACATCCAGTATGGAAGAATGAGCCGGATTTAAGTTTGGCAGCGCTTTTGCAGAAATTGGCTGATGAAGCTGGTTTTACAGGCCCATTATCTGAACTGACAGATGATACCCTGATTTATCACCTAAAAATGCGCGGTACGGATCATCACGCAGAAATTCCCGGATTGAAAAAAGACTATGAAGATGATTTCAAGACAGCGTTATTGCGTGCCCGGGGCATTATCAAAGACTGAGCGAGAGAGAATTGTGTTGTGACGGAATCCAAGGCTTTTAATTTCCAGAATATTACCCCAGATTTGATTATGGATGCGTTAATGCAGTCCGGTTTGCATATCGATTCTGGCCTGACGGAACTGAATAGTTACGAGAATCGTGTTTATCAGTTCATGGATGAAGATCGCAAACGCTATGTTGTGAAATTCTATCGCCCCTTACGTTGGAGCCAGCAACAGATTCAAGAAGAGCATGATTTTGCCCGTGAATTGCAGCAGGCTGATTTGCCAGTGGCCGCTCCGCTTATGTTTGACGGGCAAACTTTGCTGAATTATGCCGGGTTCTTTTTTGCAATTTTCCCTAGTGTGGGAGGGCGCCAGTACGAATCAGACAGTTTTGACCAACTGGAAGATGTCGGGTGTTTGCTGGGAAAGATGCATCAAATTGGTCGCCAAAAAGTATTCACTGCCCGCCCGACTATCAGCCTTGATGAATATCTGTACCAGCCCTATCAATATTTGGCCGAGTGTGAACTGCTTCCTGCGAAACACAAAAAAGACTTTCTCGCTGCGCTGGATGAATTGAGCAAGGCGGTGGCGGAGCAATGGCATGATAATTGGCAAGTATTGAGACTGCATGGTGACTGCCATGCTGGTAATATCTTGTGGCGAGATAAAGCATGGTTTGTTGATCTTGATGATTCCCGCAATGGCCCTGCTGTTCAGGATTTGTGGATGCTGCTCAATGGATCACGGCAGGAACGTCTTATTCAACTGGACATTTTACTCGAATCATATGGCCAATTTACGGATTTCGATCCAAAGACATTGGCATTGATAGAGCCCCTGCGTGCGATGCGGATGGTCTATTATTTGGCTTGGGTTGCTCGTCGCTGGCAAGATCCCGCTTTCCCGAAAGCATTTCCGTGGATGGCTGACAGTGATTTTTGGTTTGAGCAAAAAAAGGTTTTTTCTGAGCAAATCCGTTTGTTGCAGGAAAAGCCTTTGCAACTCAATCCGATGTATTAATTTTTTCTATGTACTAATTTTTCTATGTATTAATTTCTCTGGAGACCGCTATGAAAAAATTTTGGCTAGTGCTGGTAGGGGCGTTTATGGCATTTTCTGCGTCCGCCGCTAATTTTTCTGAAGGTAAGCAGTACATTGCATTAAAAAAAACAGTTGATAACCAGCCGCAGGTTGTAGAATTTTTCTCTTTTTACTGCCCTCACTGCTATCAGTTTGAAAATGTTTATCATGTTCCTTCTACGGTAGAGAAAAACCTGCCAGCAGGTGTGACTCATGAACGTTATCATGTTGATTTCATGGGGCCATTGGGCAGTGCGCTGACAGATGCCTGGGCAGTTGCCATCGTGATGAACCTTCAAGATAAAGTTACGCCAATTTTGTTTGATGGTATTCAGAAGAGCCAAAATATCCATACTAAAGGTGACATTCGCAGTGCTTTCATTAAAGCGGGTGTATCTGGTGAGGAATATGATGCGGCATTGAATAGTTTTATCGTGCAATCTGTTGCCGCCAAAGAGCGTCAGGCTGCCAACGATTTTGCTCTGCGCGGTGTTCCGGCTATTTATGTGAATGGTAAGTATCAGATTAATAATGGCGGAATTGATGCCACGTCAGCGACGGATTACGCGCCAAAATTCTCTCAGGTAGTTAATTACCTGCTGACAAAAAAATAAGTACATTAGTTAAATGTTAGTATTAATATAAAATAACACAGGTATTGAGCCGGCTGCGATAAAGCTGGCACAATACTTGCTGAAATGCCACTTTCATAACATAAACTCCGGTAATATCCACAAGTCAGTGATTTTTAAGTAGTTGCAATATTTTTGTCATATTTCCCGTAATTCATTGATTTTTACCCTCTGTTATTCCTTTTCTATAGTGATAAACATAAATCAGTTTTATGTGCCATTTTTTTGTGCACAAAGTTATCCACAAAACATTCATCAGAATATTTGTCATGAATTGCGTGCTGTGGCGAGAAAATTCTCGCAAAATTCGTCTATAGCGGCACAGTATGGCATTCTATTCTTTATTCATCCCTTAGAATGACGAAGAAAATTTTATGGCACAGATAGCAGATAATCCCCTGATTTTGGTTGATGGTTCTTCATACCTTTATCGTGCATACCATGCGTTTCCTCCGCTGACAAACAGTGCAGGCGAACCAACGGGCGCCATGTATGGCGTGCTGAACATGCTGCGCAGTTTGATTGTGCAGTACAAACCCAGTCATGTGGCGGTCGTGTTTGATGCCAAAGGTAAAACATTCCGTGATGAATTATTCGCTGAATATAAATCTCATCGCCCACCAATGCCGGATGACTTACGAGCCCAGATTGAGCCGTTGCACAACATGGTCAAAGCAATGGGGCTGCCTGTGCTGGTTGTGCCGGGTGTAGAAGCTGACGATGTGATTGGTACACTGGCGTTGCAGGCTGAAAAAGAAGGCCGCTCTGTTTTGATCAGTACCGGTGATAAGGATATGGCCCAGTTGGTGACGCCGAATATCACACTGATCAATACCATGACCAATACGATTCTGGGGCCGGAAGAAGTTAAGGGAAAATATGGCATCCCACCTGAATTGATCATCGATTTTCTCGCCCTGATGGGAGACTCTTCCGATAATATTCCCGGTGTACCGGGGGTGGGAGAGAAAACTGCGTTAGGATTATTACAGGGAATCGGCGGGTTGAATGAGATTTACGCCAGGCTTGATGACATTGCTGCTCTCGGCTTCCGTGGTGCCAAGACATTGGGCGGGAAAATGGAGCAACACAAAGAGGTGGCTTATCTCTCGTATCAACTGGCAACAATTAAAACCGATGTTGAGTTGGACAGGAATTGTGTACAGCTTTCCGTTGTCCCACCTGATGCAGATGAGCTGCTGGCTCAGTTCAGCCATTATGAATTCAAGCGTTGGATCAATGACGTGCAAAATGGCAGTTGGCTGGAAGGGAATGGGCAAAAAACTTCTTCCTCAGCTTCTGCTGCTTCCAAGGTTGCACCGGTTGTAACGGATAAACCAAATACTGCCAACATTTCTCCAGAAAGTTACCAAACTATTTTGGATCGTCAATCCCTTGATGAGTGGATTGAAAAGCTTAAACAAGCTCCTGCGTTTTCTTTTGATACCGAAACTGACGGCCTTGATACTTTAACCGCCAATCTGGTGGGAATGTCTTTTGCTCTTTTAGTTGAAAAAACAGAAGAGGAAAAAACAGAAGTGGAAGCGGCTTATCTGCCATTAGGGCACGATTATCTTGATGCACCGCAACAACTCGATCTGCAAGAAGTTTTAACGGTATTAAAACCACTGCTGGAAGATGCAAGCTTGCCTAAGATTGGTCAAAACCTGAAATTTGATCGTGGTGTTCTGGCCCGTTATGACATTGCCCTAAATGGCATTGTTTTTGACACCATGCTGGAATCGTATGTTCTGAATAGCGTGGCTGGCCGACATGATATGGATAGCCTTGCTGACCGCCATTTAAACTATAAAACCACGACCTTTGAAGAAATTGCGGGTAAGGGTAAAAAGCAACTGACGTTCAATCAAATCCCGCTGGAAGAAGCCTCAAAATATGCAGCGGAAGACGCGGATATCACGTTGCGCTTGCATCAGGCGATGTATCCTCAGTTAGAAAGCGTTTCAACGCTGAAAGACGTTTTCCATAAAATTGAGATGCCGCTGGTACCCGTTTTGTCCCGCATGGAGAGAACCGGGGTATTGATCGATGCGAAGACACTGGCGGAGCATTCGAAGGAAATCACCGCGCGTTTGGATGAGTTGGAAAAATCTGCTTATGAGCTGGCAGGTGAAGAATTCAACCTGGCTTCGCCAAAGCAGCTTCAGGTTATTTTGTTTGAAAAAATGAACCTGCCGATACTGAAAAAGACGCCAAATGGTGCGCCATCAACAAATGAAGAGGTGCTGGAGGAGCTGGCGGAGGAGCATGAGTTACCGCGAGTTATTCTGGAACACCGTGGCTTGGCTAAATTGAAATCCACTTATACGGATAAACTGCCCCAGATGGTTAGCCCTCTGACAAATCGCGTCCATACGTCATATCATCAAGCGGTAACTGCCACGGGGCGTCTCTCTTCCCGTGATCCTAACCTGCAAAACATTCCTGTGCGCAATGAGCAAGGGCGGCGTATCCGTCAGGCATTTATTGCACCGGAAGGCTATCGGATCATGGCGGCGGACTATTCGCAGATAGAGTTGCGGATCATGGCACATTTGTCACAGGATAAGGGCTTGCTGGATGCGTTTGCGCAAGGCAAGGATATCCATCGTGCCACGGCTGCGGAAGTGTTTGGTGTGCCGTTGGAGCAAGTAACCAGCGAGCAGCGCCGCAGTGCGAAAGCCATTAACTTCGGCCTGATTTATGGCATGAGCGCGTTTGGTCTCTCCCGCCAGTTAGGTATTCCACGTGGCGAAGCGCAACGCTATATGGATCTCTATTTTGAACGCTATCCCGGTGTGTTGGCTTATATGGAGCGTACGCGCCAACAAGCGGCTGATCATGGATTTGTGGAAACGCTGGAAGGTCGCCGTTTGTACCTGCCGGAAATCAAATCACGCAATGCTATGCGCCGCAAGGCTTCTGAGCGTGAAGCCATCAACGCACCAATGCAAGGTACGGCGGCGGATATTATCAAGCTGGCGATGATCGCAGTAGATGATTGGATTGTCAGCGAACAGCCAAATGTACGCATGATCATGCAGGTTCACGATGAACTCGTGTTTGAGGTTCATGAGTCTGAATTGGCAACCGTGGAGCAGAAAATTCGGGAGTTAATGGAACAAAGTATGTTGCTCGACGTGCCGTTAAAAGTGGATGTTGGTGTAGGTGACAATTGGGATCAGGCTCATTAATCAGCGGATAATGCGGATAATATAGCCGATTTTGCCAATCAGATTGGCCTTCAATTTTCCACCCAAATACAAATAAAACCGAAAGAGTCGCCAAAATGCGGCTCTTTTTTTCTTTTTTTTGGGGCCGGAGGAGAATGATTTTCTTTGCGCAGGCATGATGGCTTAATTGAATGATTTTTATGGAATAGCTGTTTTTTTAATGAGCTGAATTCAGCGCCATGAAGTCACGGATGGGCTTGTAGCAAGAATTTTAGTTAGGTTTTATATTAGATCTAGATCTCACTAATATGTAATAAAACTACATAAAAAAGTGATTATCGGCTTAATTTGATTAAAAAGTGGCGGCTGAATCGAGGTAGTTGATGAAAATTAATTACAAAAAAGTCTTTTTTTGATTAAAAGAATAGGGTAAAGTTGTCGGCGTAGGGTACAGAGGTAAGATGTTCTATCTTTCAGACCTTTTACTTCACGTAATCGGATTTAGCTGAATATTAGCTGCCCCAGTCATCTCTTTTGACTGGGGCGTTTTTTTATCTTTTATTCGGAGCTTGTAGGAAAAGGGACGGAAATTATTCCATCTCAACGGCAGGCTGGTTAAACCAAAGATCAAGTTTCTGCTCAAGCTTATCGATACCCATCTTTTTCAGGGAAGAAAAGTATTCAATCTGAACATCGCCATCCAGAGACGCCAGTTCCTGACGAACTTTTGCCAGTTGGCTTTTACGGGCACCGGATGCCAGTTTATCGGCTTTAGTCAGCAGTACCATAACAGGCACTTGCATCACAACCGCCCACTCAATCATTTGCATATCCAGATCTTTCAACGGATGGCGGATATCCATCAAAACCACCAATCCCAGCAGGCATTCACGTTTCTGGAGATATTCCCCCAGCGCTTTTTGCCATTTGCGTTTCATCTCTTCTGGGACTTCTGCGTAACCATATCCCGGTAAATCCACCAGACGGACACCTTCTTCCACTTCAAACAAGTTGATCAATTGGGTGCGCCCGGGCGTTTTACTGGTACGTGCCAGGCTTTTTTGACGGGTCAACGCATTCAATGCGCTGGATTTACCTGCATTTGACCTACCGGCAAACGCGACCTCAATTCCCACATCTTGAGGCAGGTGGCGAATGTCAGGTGCACTCGTGACAAAGTGGGTCATGTGATAGTTGTAGTTTTTGATGGTCAAAATGGTTATCTCCAGAAGAATACACAAAAATAGCGTAGAGATTATAGCGGGAGCAATGGCTTGTGGACAGGTGTAACTTTATTCCGACGATTTATTTCAGTGAACGTCATTGTTGGCAGAAAGTGGTGCTCTTTTGATTTTATTAAATTGCGGCGAGAGGTTTTTTTTACCCTATTTATGGAATAATCTTCATTTATGGAACAACTTCCAAACGAGGCTGATTTAGGGACTAGCCTGTTCCCGAGCCTTTTTCTCTTAGTTGGAAAAAGTACCAATATGTGAGGTTATTCCTAAATTAATATTTTCCCAGATATGCGAATATAAAAACTGTATAGATTGATTTCGTCATAACTCATCTAAAATACTCGTAAATGTAGGTAAATCTTTGGAACTTATTCCTATTGAGAATTAAACTTAATGAGTTTTGTTGTTATGAGTTTTATTGTTGACCTCAAAAATAAAGGAACCATAAATGTTTAAACGTATTTTTGTGTCGCTTATGACTGCATGTGCTATCAGTGCGATGGCTACCCCAGCATTGGCCGCCGGAACTCATGTCAAGCTGATGACGTCAGCTGGGGAAATTGAGCTTGAGTTGGATAATAATAAGGCACCAATTACCACCAAGAATTTCGTTGAATATGCCAATGAGGGTTTTTATAACAACACTATTTTTCACCGTGTTATTCCCGGCTTCATGGTTCAAGGTGGCGGCTTTACAAAAGATATGAAGCAAAAAGCGACCAAAGCACCAATCAAAAATGAAGCGGATAATGGTTTGCGTAATCTTCGTGGCACGATCGCGATGGCACGTACCGCAGATAAAGACAGTGCTACCAGCCAATTTTTTATTAACGTTACCGATAATGCATTCCTTGACCACGGTCAGCGCGATTTTGGCTATGCCGTCTTTGGTAAAGTGGTAAAAGGCATGGATGTGGTTGATAAAATTTCTCAGGTCAAGACAGAAAATGTTGGCCCTTATCAAAATGTACCGGTGAAACCTATTGTGATTTTGTCGGCTAAAGTTGAGCTTTAATCGTTAGATATACCCTTTATCTTTCAAGTTGTTGCTATGTTGTTTACGCTGGCTGACGGCAATAATGTCAGAGGCGATTCTGGAAGAAGCTTTCTTTCCTCCGCCTTGCTGCAACTTGAAATCTATTGGTTTTTGGCAGTTTCTCGATTTTCGGCCGTCAATGGCCGGAAATATATTGGATTCTCATCCCGTTTCTGTTTTCCCCCTTTCTCTGTCGCTACTATTTTAAAAGTGCTTATGTGGTATGATGAGTGCCTCGTTGCCATTGGTACTGTTTTGCCTGATTTTTACGTAATACAAAATGCATAATACCCTAACGGGGTAGGGCAACTTATAAAACTATAAAATCAGTAGGATATACTCCTATGTTATTAATAATCGATAATTACGACTCTTTTACATTCAATTTATATCAATATTTTTGCGAGTTAGGGACAGAGGTTTTAGTTAAGCGTAATGATGAGTTACAGCTTGAAGATATCGAAAAGCTGGCTCCTACACATTTAGTGATTTCTCCGGGGCCTTGCACACCGAATGAAGCAGGGATTTCTCTGGAAGCGATTTCGCATTTTGCCGGAAAAGTGCCTATTCTCGGCGTGTGTCTTGGGCATCAGGCGATAGGGCAAGCCTTTGGTGCCAGTGTGGTTAAAGCCCGGGAAGTCATGCATGGAAAAACCAGCCTGCTTCACCACAGCCAGCAGGGTGTGTTCAAGGGTTTGGATCATCCATTAACTGTTACACGTTATCATTCTTTGGTCATTGCGGCTGAGACGCTTCCGGCTTCGTTTGAAGTCACCGCATGGAGCCAGCGTGATGGTAACGTCGATGAAATTATGGGGATACGTCACCGTACTTTGCCGCTGGAAGGAGTGCAGTTTCACCCTGAAAGCATTCTTAGTGAGCAAGGTCATGAGTTATTGAATAATTTCCTTAAATATTAGCCATATATCATTATTACCCCTCACAAAGTTGTTTTTTTATTTGCCACCATCTGATTTTTTATTCATATTTTATGATTATTATTTCATTTTGATATGGCAAATATAAAAACAAGGTGAGGGAAATGGCAGAGCATGCAGGAAAAAATTTAACTACCTTCAATCAGGTGATGTTGCCAGTTTATGCACCGGCAGATTTTATTCCTGTTCGCGGGAAAGGCAGCCGGATATGGGATCAACAAGGTCACGAATATATTGATTTTGCCGGTGGCATTGCTGTTTTGGCCTTGGGACATTGCCATCCGGCCTTGGTCAATGCCCTGAAATTGCAAGGCGAAAAATTGTGGCATGTCAGCAATATTTTCACCAATGAATCGGCTTTAATTCTGGCGCAAAAGCTGATTGATGCAACGTTTGCACAAAAGGTCTTTTTCGCCAATTCAGGCGCTGAGGCAAATGAAGCCGCATTTAAACTGGCTCGCCGTTATGCCATTACTCGCCATCACCCGGATAAAACCAAAATCATCGCTTTTCATCAGGCGTTTCATGGGCGCACATTTTTTACCGTTTCAGTGGGTGGACAACCGAAATACGCCGATGGGTTCGGCCCCAAGCCCGCTGATATTATCCATGTTCCTTTCAATGAGTTGGACGCAGTCAGAGCCGTGATCAGTGACGATACCTGTGCTGTTGTTTTAGAACCCATTCAAGGGGAAGGTGGTGTGACTCCTGCGACGGCAGAATTTCTGCGTGGCGTGCGTGAACTGTGCGATAAGCACCAAGCCTTGTTGGTTTTTGATGAAGTTCAGAGCGGCATGGGGCGTACTGGCAAGCTGTATGCGTACCAGCATTATGGTGTCATTCCGGATATTCTGACAACAGCAAAAGCCTTGGGAGGCGGTTTTCCAATCAGTGCCATGTTAACCACGGATGCTATTGCGGCGGCAATGGAAATAGGCTCCCAGGGAACAACCTATGGTGGAAATCCACTAGCTTGCTCTGTGGGAAGCGCCGCAATTGATATTATCAATACACCGGAAGTGTTGGCAGGAGTGGAAAAACGGCATGATTTGATTATCCATGCGCTGGAAAAACTGAACCAAAAATATGGCATTTTCCACGAATTTCGCGGAAAAGGGCTGCTGATTGGAGCTGTATTGCAAGCTGAGTATCAGGGGAAATCCAAAGAGATATTGCAGTACGCGGCGGAACAAGGTTTGATGCTATTGAGTGCTGGAGAGAGTATCTTACGTTTTACCCCTTCATTAATCATTCCTGAGGATGACATTGCGGAAGGCATGGCACGGTTGGATCGCGCGATTGCACGTTGGTTGAAATGGGGTGAATAAGTCAGCGAACAGGAAAGCAAGCAGGAAGAAGAAAACAGAATAAAGCAGCCAGTGTGGGATCGGTGGATGACACTGGCTGAATTTAGACGTTCAGGAACTAACGGGTTCCATAAACAACAATAGTTTTACCATGTGCAGAGATCAGGTTTTGATCTTCCAGCATTTTCAGAATGCGGCCAACCGTTTCACGGGAGCAACCTACAATCTGCCCGATTTCCTGACGTGTAATTTTGATTTGCATACCATCAGGGTGGGTCATTGCATCGGGCTGTTTGGCCAGATTGAGTAAAGTCTGGGCGATACGGCCTGTAACGTCCAGAAAGGCTAAGTTCCCCACTTTTTCAGAAGTCGTTTGCAGGCGACTTGCCATCTGAGCAGATAAACGCATCAGAATGTCAGGGTTAACCTGAATTAACTGGCGAAATTTCTTGTAGGAAATTTCAGCCACTTCACAGGCACTTTTAGCTCGTACCCATGCCGTACGCTCTTGCCCTTCCTCAAACAATCCAAGTTCACCAATGAAATCTCCCTGATTTAAATAAGAGAGAATCATCTCCTTGCCTTCTTCATCTTTTATTAGAACAGCAACCGAACCTTTAACAATGTAGTAAAGCGTCTCTGCTTTCTCACCTTGATGAATAAGCGTGCTCTTGGATGGATATTTGTGAATATGGCAGTGTGACAAAAACCATTCAAGAGTAGGGTCTGTTTGTGGCTTGCCGAGAACCATTCGCTTTATCCTCTGTTGTTATTTCCGCCTTTGTGAAGTGAGAAACTGACTGTTTCCCTCTAGGCTGGCTTTATAAAGTCAATAGATTAACATATTAACTTGCTGAAAAACTGACAAGGGGAAATTTTATATGGCTGATAAGAATTTCAATATGCTGGTGTATTGAAGTTCGGCCATACTTCTTGCCAGTCTCGCTTGTAACCTAGTTTGTAACACAGGAAAACGTTTCTGTCTTCTCCTGTATCGCTTCAGCATATTAAACTGGTCGCTAGATTACCAGAAATTAGCCTGATGAAGCGGTTTTATTGATTTTGTATTTATAAAAAAAGAAAAAATAAGGTTAGGCGCTGTGCCTGAAATGTGAAGTTTCATCCTGTTTTGGCTTATTTAGGGAGAAGTTTTTTATCGTTAATTTATGGCGACATGAATTGGTTAATTATTTAAATAAAACAGGCAGCATTATTTTTTGTTACCTGTTTCATTAAAAATAAAATGAACTCTAGATTATGAGATCTTTTTGCCTTCCAGTAATTGTTTCACCAGCGGGGCCATAATTAATTCCATGGCCAAGCCCATTTTGCCGCCAGGGACGACGATAGTATCGATGCTGGAAATAAATGACCCCTGAAGCATAGCGAGCAAATAGGGGAAATCTATTTGGGTTAGGCCCCGGAAGCGGATCACGATAAAACTTTCGTCCAGCGAAGGGATCGCATTGGCTGAGAAGGGGTTAGAAGTATCAACCGTAGGGACGCGTTGGAAGTTAATGTGGGTACGCGAAAACTGCGGGGTGATGTAGCGGATATAGTCATCCATCGAACGGACAACGGAATCCATGACGGCTTCTCTGGAATGCCCGCGTTCACTGGTATCACGGATCAATTTTTGTATCCATTCCAGGTTGACAATGGGAACGACCCCAACCAGCAGGTCAACATGGCTGGCAACATTGTGCTGGGGAGTAACGACACCGCCATGCAGCCCTTCATAAAAGAGAATATCGGTGTTTGAGGGTAAAGGTTCCCACGGCGTGAATGTGCCGGGCAATTGATTATAGGGTACGGCCTCATCATAAGTATGCAGGTATTTCCGGCTGCGGCCGCTTCCTGTTTCACCATAGCCAGAGAATGTTTGCTCCAGCATACTGAAATCATTGGCTTCTGGCCCAAAGTAACTGATATGCCTGCCCTGTTCTTTTGCTTTTCGAATTTCAGCATCCATTTCAGGACGCGTATAACGATGGAAACTATCCCCTTCAATGAGTGCGGCCGTTGCGCCAAGTTGCTGGAAAATCTTGCGGAAAGCCACACTGGTTGTTGTTGTTCCTGCTCCACTGGAACCAGTGATTGCAATGACAGGATATTTGGCAGACATGAACAAACTCCTTATCAATAATTCTTGAAATTATATTTTTTAATCAGAATGTTATGGTGAGAAACACAAGCCAAACCTTATGGACGGAACATCTCTTTAGGCATGATATTGACTGTTTCATGTAATTCAGACCATACCAGCAGAACCTCACCTCGTTCAAGTTGACGTTTGATGTCCTGTACTTTTTGTTCAAGTGTTTTTTCTTGTTCGCCGTAATCTGTGCCTTCCCGCAAAACAAAACTTTCTATTAAGTTAAGCAGGGTATCGGGCTCAAGTTGTTGCCACGGTATCATCATTGTCATTGCTCCGGATGATGTTTGGATTGCTCTGTAGTCGGTTGTTTTTCAACTAACTGTTGTTCAGATAATTGTTTTTGCGGTAATGCTTTTTGAGATGATTGCTTCAAACGGGATGCCTCTAAATAAGATGCCAGCCAGTCAGGAATGCGTTGTTCCAGCCACATTTGTGGGGTTTTCAGGGAGCCACTGACAAAACCGACATGGCCGCCATGCTCGGTCAGTTGATATTGAATATTGTCCGGCAAACGGGCCAAGTCAGGGATCACTTCCGGTGCCATAAATGGATCATCTTTAGCGTGGATAATCAACAGCGGCACTGTGATATCCGGTAATCGAGGCAGAGCGCTGCACTGGTGATAATAATCATCCGCATCTTTAAAACCGTGGAGCTTGGATGTGATTACATCATCAAACTCCCGTAGTTTCTTCATTGAGTTCAGTTGCCCGAGGCTCAATGGCAGAGAGTTAGGATAACGCAGTAACTTACGCGTAGCGTTGTTTTTCAGTTTATTGAGCAGGTAATGTTGATAGATTTGGGAAAAGCCTTGTTCTATCCGCCTGGAACAGGCTTCCAGCAGAAACGGTGCCGAGACGATGACAGCGGCATCCACTTGTGCCCGCTCTTGTTCTTCGGCTAAATAACAAGCCAGCATGTTTCCGCCAAGGGAATAACCGACCGCGGCAGTAGGGGCATCGCCATAAGTGGTGTTTAACCAATTGAGGAAATAGCGAGCATCATTGGTTTCCCCTGAGTGGTAAATGCGTTGCTGGCGATTGGGTTCCCCACTGCATCCACGAAAATGCATCACAACGCCGAGCCAGTCTCTTTCCTTACAGGCACTGATAAGGCCGTGGGCGTAAGGGCTATTGAATCCCCCTTCTAAGCCGTGAAAAAGCACTAAGCGTGGTTTATGGGAAGCGGTTTCAGGATCTTCACTCCATGCTAAATCCACAAAATCATCATCGGGCAAGTTGAGCCGCTGCCAGTGAGGTTGCAGTTTAGGATGACGCCGGAGCAGGCGAGGTAAAATCGTTTGCAAATGGGGGTTACTCGCACCCCTTAGGGGACAAAAGTTCTCACTCATAATAAATTGATTTCATGATTGTCTGCCTTGTGTGTGGCATAACATACTGTTATTTTTCTTGAAAAGAAATGTTGGCCATTTGAGTTAGGTGAATCTATCCATGACAGCAAGTTTGATATTCTCGCTTAGTACCTTTATGTTTATTTCTGCTATCACCCCAGGGCCAAATAACTTGCTGCTGACATCAGCGGGAGCTAACTTTGGCATTCGTCGCTCGGTACCGCTTTTTTTGGGCATCATATTGGGAATACAGATAATTTTATTTCTGTCCGCTTTTGGTGTTGCTGCTTTGCTGTTGATTTACCCCGCGATGTACATTGGTCTGAAGGTGCTTGGTAGCCTGTATTTATTGTGGCTGGCTTGGAAAACGGCGACGTCACATTATAAACAACTGAATACAGCACAGCCGGTAGGGGGGCCAATCAAAATTCACCAAGGCTTGCTATTGCAATTCTTGAACCCCAAAGCATGGTTTATGGGATTGGGGGCAATCAGTAGTTACAGTTTGCCGGGAGCACTATATAACAATTCGATACTGACTATTAGCGTAGTAATGTTAATCATTAATTCAATAGCGTGTGTAATCTGGCTAGTCCTCGGTTCATTGATTGGCCGCCTATTGAGAAATCGCCATGCGTGGTTCACCTTTAATATCGTGATGGGGCTACTGACCGCCGCTTGCGTCCCGTTAATCTGGCTGAGCTAAAATGAGGGGCTGAGGTTAATGTATATCAATATTTTTACTGGCAAAGAATAATATCAGTATAAAGCCTGCGATATAGGCGACGATAAGCCCCCATAATTTAATCCTTAATTCGCTTTAATCCGACGCGTAATTCCCTCTACGCGTTCAAACCCATAAATAACCCATCAATGGCACCATAGAATCGACTTGATCCGCGCCGACCATGACGAAGCAAAATCGTTTGCAAATGGGAGTGACTTACACTTCTTTAAAGGACAAGAGCTTCATTCATAATGAATTGATTTCATGATGATCTGCCTTGTTTGCGGCATAACATGCTGCTATTTTCCTTGAAAGGAAATATTGACCCTTTGGGTGAGGGGAATCTACCCATGACTGCAAGTTTGATATTCTCGCTAAGTACATTTATGTTTATTTCTGCTGTCACTCCAGGCCCAAATAACTTGCTGCTGACATCTGCGGGAGCCTCCTTTGGCATTCGTCGCTCGGTACCGCTTTGCTTGGGTATTGTATTGGGAATGCAGACAATTTTATTGCTGTCCGCTTTTGGTGTGGCTGCATTACTGATTATCTATCCTGCGATGCATACTGGCCTGAAAGTGCTCGGTAGCCTGTATTTATTGTGGCTGGCTTGGAAAACGGCAACTTCACACTATAAGCAACTGCACACAGCGCAGACGACAGAAACCCCCATCAAAATACATCAAGGCTGGCTACTGCAATTCTTGAACCCCAAAACATGGTTTATGGGGCTGGGGGCAGTCAGTAGTTACAGCCTGCCGGGGGCGCTATATAACAATTCGGTATGTGTTATTAGCGCAGTCATGTTAATTTCCAGCGCAATAGCGGGTGCAATCTGGCTTATGCTCGGCTCCTTGATTGGCTTTATGCTGACAAATCGCCATGCGTGGTTCATCTTTAATATCGTTATGGGGCTATTGACCGCCGCTTGTGTCCCGCTAATCTGGTTTAGCTAAAATGAGGGGCTGAGGTCAATTTACATCAATATTTTTACTGCCAAAGAATAATGTCAGTATAAAGCCTGCGATATAAGCGACGATAAGCCCCGCTGCATAGACCGCCATCCCTGTGAAAATGCCGCTATTGGACGTCATCAGGGGCAGGGCAACGAGCCCGGAAGGGCCGAATACACTATTTAATCCGACGGGCAATCCCCACCATGCGATCAAACCAATAAAAAACCCACCAATGGCACCACCGAGACAGGCGGTGACAAAAGGCTTAACGCGGGGCAGCGTGACACCATAAATCAAAGGTTCCCCGATCCCGAGAAATCCCGGAATAATGGCACCTTTGATTTGAGTGCGCAGCAGCGAATCTTTGGGGGCTTTCACATACAGTGCTAGTGCGGAGCCGACCTGACCGGCTCCGGCCATTGCGAGGATCGGGAATAACGAGTTGAAGCCCTGTGCATCCATCAAAGCAAAATAAACGGGGACGAATCCCTGATGCACGCCGAACATAACGGCGATCAAAAACAGTCCTGCCAGAATTGCCGTGCCGAATGGGTTACCATTCAAGTGAATGAACAGCCATGACATCGCCGTAAATAAGTAGCTGCCGATGGGCATAATGATGACAAAGGCGATTGCGCCCATGATAAGCAGGGTAATTGCAGATGTCAGGATCATATCCAGATCAGCCGGCATTATCTTGCGGATTTGTTTCTCTACCCAAGCCCCAAGGATACAGGCAATCAAGACGCCAATGATATTGCCACGGGGATCAATGGCGAACCCAAAGAAATTGCTGATACCGGAATAAAACCCGCTGGTGGCTTCAGCGTTATAACCCAGTACGAACAGGGAGGCGATAATGGCGCCATTAACGCTAGATCCGCCGAAGGCTTTTTGTGCATTGTAACCAATCAGAATGCTCAGGAAGCTGAACATGCCTTTGCTGAATATTTTCATGTAACCGAGCATTTCAACCAAAGCTGCATTGGGATCAGCCACGCCTTTGACAAAAATTTGCTCCAGTAATGTAGCAAAGCCCAATAACAGACCAACGGCAATGAAACCGGGGATCAGTGGTGTGAATATAGTGGCAAACTTCGCCAGAAATTTATGGATTGAACTGGTTTGTTTTTCTTTGAGATGTTTTTTATTGGAAGAGGCGATGTCTTTTAGATTGTCGGAGTGAATTTCAGCAGAGCCCGGCACTGCCTCATTGGGGAGATGTGAGCCACTTGGCGGAGTATTTTCACTTAACAAGGCATTCATTAAATCTGCGGCTGTCTGGGCTTTGCCGGGGCCAAGGACAATCTGGAGCTGGTCATCACTTTCGATGACGCCCAAAACCCCCGCAATTTTCTTCAGTCTGGCTTTATCAACCAGTGAATCATTGCGTAGAGTCAACCGCAGGCGGGTCATGCAATTGCCGCTGTGTGCAACATTACCCGCCCCGCCAATGGCACTGAGTATTTCGACCAACATTTCCTGATTAATTTTGGCCATTTATAACCCCTTCAGAGAGGTAATGATTATCGGTCTTTTAAGATGGCTGGCCGGATAAATCCTTGGTTTTCTGCCAATAATGCACTGGCATCTTCGGCATTCACGCCCGATAAAATCATCACGATTGCAGTTTTACAATGACCACCGCAGGCATTCAGTGCTTGTTCTGCTATCTCCCTGCTGCACTCAGTGGCGGCCATGACAATATTTTTCTGACGTTCAATCAACTTCGCATTCGTCGCTTCAACATCGACCATTAAGTTGCCATATACCTTGCCAATCCGGATCATGGCGCCGGTTGTTATCATATTCAGCACCATTTTTTGTGCAGTACCGGCTTTCATGCGGGAAGAGCCTGTCACTACTTCCGGCCCGACCACGGGTATGATGGCGATATCTGCCAATTGCGCCATTGGGCTGTCTGGATTGCAACTGATACAGGCGACGGTAGCACCGACTGATGCTGCATATTCCATCGCACCCAATACATAGGGTGTCCGGCCACTGGCGGCGATCCCTATCAGTACATCGCTTTGATTAAAGTGTAGTCCTTTAAGATCATCTATGCCCAATTGCCGATTATCTTCTGCATTTTCGACGGCTTTCAGAATTGCCTGATGCCCGCCGGCGATCAAACCGATCACTTGTTCTGGCTTGGTACCATAAGTCGGAGGACATTCACTGGCATCTAAAATACCCAGACGGCCGGAAGTGCCGGCTCCGCTATAGATCAAGCGCCCGCCCTGACGAAATGCATTAGCGACTTTATCAACCACGCAGGCAATCTGAGGCAATGTTTTTTCAACAGCAAGGGCGACTTTTTTATCTTCATCATTGATAACGCGGAGCATATCGTGTGTTGATAATTGATCGATGTGAGAGCTGGCGGGGTTACGACTCTCCGTTACCATATTGGTTAGGTCGATTTTCATTATTTTCTGCCGTATGTCATAGGAGTTTATAATGATCTATATTATATACCTTTCACCTTTCAAGCTGCCGTTTTTGTTGGCGGGCAAGTTTATTCCTGACGAGTGAGTCATTCCTTAGACGCCGCGTTGTAAATTGAATTCCATTTAATAGAGCGTAAATAACCAGTTAAAGTTCTAACAAATAAAACAATTTGGTGTATTTAAATAATTAAATACTGCGAATTCTATAATGCCATTATTTTTTTAATCTAATTAATTCCAGAGCCAATGTTATGTAATGCATGATATTAAAAAATGAAATTTAAAATAGTTATCAGCTGATAAAAATATTTCATTACACATTATAGAAAAACGCCCTAATGTATTTTAGATGTATGTATTTTATAAGTTTGTTCTTGTGTGAAATCATTTCATAATGAAAATTTGCGGGTTCAATCTTAATAAATATTGAATAAAATCAACATGGAAATAAATAGCGGCACTAAGAAATATAAATAAAAGAAATTATCAAATGAACAGATAACCGTATGTTTATAAAAACGGGGACTGGAGGCAGTGGGCGTAACCCACAAAGTTGCAATCTGAAAGCTTTTGGGGTGTATATAAATTATGAGGTGTTCAAATATGGACTCGTATGCTTACGGTAAGTTCGTTCGTAGTTTTATGTTAATATGTTCTTTGATTTTTTTGTTTATTTCCATGGGTGCGTTTTCAAAAGATAAAGAAATCTACAACCGTCATGCAGAGAAAACCTCTATTCATCCACAAAACAATCAAAATGAAGATGGGTTGAATATAATTTCTCAAAATATTTATACGGTTGGTAATTTACTCACGTCTTCACCCTCCCAGATCATCGACCAAACTAAATCTTATGCTGTCAGTAAGTTAAATAGTACGGTGGCAACGGAAACACAAAAATGGTTATCTCAGTTTGGTAAAGCAAAAATTCAATTCTCTCTTGATAGAAAAGGAAAACTGGATAATAGCTCATTGGATTTGTTGTTTCCGCTTTATGATAATAAAGCAGAATGGTTATTTTTCTCTCAAATTGGCTACCGCAATAAAGACAGTCGCAATACAGTTAATTTTGGTTTGGGAGGCCGTTATTTCACTGCTGACTGGATGTATGGGCTAAACACTTTCTACGATTACGACACGACGGGCAATAATAAACGATTCGGTTTAGGCGGAGAATTCTGGGCGGATTATATTAAACTTTCCGCCAATACTTACTGGCGCTTGAATGGTTGGCATCAATCTGTCAAAGAGAAGGATTATGAAGAACGCCCCGCCAATGGCTTTGATCTCAATGGCGAGTTTTTCCTGCCATCCCACCCCAACCTTGGGGGGAAACTGAGTTATGAGCAGTACTTCGGTGATAACGTTGCGCTGTTCAACCGTAACACCAGACAGAAAAATCCCAGCCTTGGCAAAATCGGTCTGACTTATACGCCAATTCCATTGATGACTGTCGGAATCGATTATAAATACGGCAGCGGCGGGCACAGCGAAGCGTTATTTCAGGCCAACATAAATTATCGGTTTGGCGTACCTTTCAGTGCACAGATTTCGCCCGGATATGTGGCTTCTATGCGCACACTGGCAGGAAGCCGTTACGATTTGGTGGAAAGAAATAACAATATCGTGCTGGATTATAGAAAAATACCGGAGCTGAAAGTTACCTTACCTGACACCCTCAATGGATACAGCTCCCAAATGAAATTGGTCATGCCCAATATTGCCTCGGAAAAACCCATCAGGCAGGTTACTTGGCGGGCAGGGGAGGGGTTGAAAAAAAATGGGGGGGAGTTGCCGGATGTCAGCGGTACGAACCCAATCGGTATTATCCTGCCGAATTATATTCCCAATGGGATAAATACTTATCCCATTTATGCCGTTGTGGAAGATGAAAGCGGCAGAAAATCGAAAGAAGCTGAGATGCTTGTCACGGTTGAGCCTTTTGTTGTTAAAGATGAGCCACAAATTACCCCATTGGAAGAAGGCTATACATTAGCGAGCACTATCACGTATGGCCATAAAGAGAATGCCCCTCTTTCCAATATTGTGTTCCAAAATATTAAATGGAGTGCTGAACTCCCTGAAGGCAGCACGCCAGATCAGAAAAAAGCCGTGAAATTGGAAGGGGTCGGCTCCGGTACGAGTAACGATAAAGGGCAGCTAATGGTGAATATCATCAGCATGAAGCCCGTTGGAAACGTTGCGATTTATCTCGAAATGACGGGGATGCCCAAGACCAAGATACACACCGTCAATTTTAGTGAAGTTCCGTACCACATCAGTTCGATAGATGTTTCACCACAAGGGCCGCTCGCCTTGGGCAATAGTTATACCTTTACTGCAACCATTGTCGATGACAAGAATAAGCCGGTGGCAGATAACGAGGATCTCATGCCCAAATGGGAAATAGAAAAAGGGGTTAGCGGCATGGTATTAACCGCGGGGGCGACGAAAACAAATAGCAAGGGAGAATTGACGGCGACTGTGATGAGTACGGCGGAAGTCGAAGATGCCAAAATATCTCTTTCACTCCAGAATGGCACCAAGATATCTTCACCGGGCTTTACCTTTGTTCACGCAAAATCAGTTGATATAGAATTCAAGGATCAAATAGAGGTTTCTCCTGCCGGGCCACTTTTAGGCAATGGGGAAGATAAATATACCTATAAGGTTTTGGTTGTTGATGATAAATATAAACAACCTTTGCGTAAATGGAGTTTTGAAAACGTTACCTGGAGTATTGTTGATAAGAATTTACCGGACGATTTGATTTTTAAAGATATTCAGAAAACGACGGATGAGCATGGTTATTTAACGGCCTTATTAGTGAGTAAAGTGGGCATGGATGACATTCATGCCAAAATAAGTGTCGTCACCAGTGACAAGAAAGAAAAATCCGCACTCGCAAAAACGCCGGTAAGTTTTAATGCAGTACCACAAGCGGCGGGAATTATGGTGATGGACCAGCATGAACATAATCTTCACATTTCTTCTGAACAGCAGAATAGGCCATACAATGTCCATAATAAATTACGCGTTGTATTAACCAAGGGCTCTTCAACACCATCGGGAGATCAACCTCTGCATCTTATTGGTGAGGTCAAATATGGCACGTCGAGTTCGGTTGTAAAAATAGATTCAGTAACGGGGCATATCACTTTCCCGCCTGAAGGATTTACAACATCACAGGGGCCAACCATCGTTACAGCAACGATAACCAATAGAGATACGAAAGCTAAATATATCTATCAATACAGTTTTAACCCACAAAGATATGTGTTCAGCCCTGATGTCGGCAATAAAGGTTATGTGAAGCTGGGAGGGCAAGCCAGTAATAGCACATGTGAAACGCTTGAGCCCAAATATTCATTGGGGCAGGGCAATGTGCAATCTATGACGGATTCTGACGTTGGGATTTCGGCCTCAACTGACACAGAGAATTCTTTTTTGCATGAATACGATGGTTTTCCGGGACTCGGGCTGTTGCCTTATGAAGATAATGCAGAAGAAGGTGAAATTTTAAATACGAAAATAAAAGTGGCTTTCAGTAATCAGCAATCTCAATTTTTTCTCTATGATTACAAGATCAAGAGCGCAATAGATTCTGACCCTGAAGACACGGGTAGGTTACTGTGTAAGTTGTCTAACTAATTCAAGATTAAGGTAAAACAAAGGCTCAATTTTATGAGCCTTTGTTATTTTTACCCGTATATGATTTATTTTTTTCATGATAGTATGTTTCTTTAGCTTTATTATTATGTTGGTTTTTTGTTGCCAGTGATTTATTGATTCCAATGAAAATCATCACATCTTTATCATAAAATATCCTATCAATACAGAATATTCCGATATAAAAAAGATCAAAAAATTGAAATAAGGGTATCTCTAACGTCTAAGTTACAAGAAATGAAATTCACCATTTACCTATCATTATTTATTACTGTTTGAATTTTATAACCATTTTGCTCAATTTTTATAATGAATAAAAAAGCAGGTTTATGATAGCTACATTGTTATTGTTGCATTTTATATGATTCTTTTAATTTAAAATTACTGACTAACACGTAATGAGAGTAAATAAAAAATAACTCATAAAGCGAAGCTTTATTTAATTTTGAAAACTAGAATTAATATGAATTATCGTTTATTTATTACAGTTTACGAGTAAATTAGATATAAGTTTTTCATTTTTTGAGCAGTAATTAAAATAGCTACACAATAGTTTCATAATATGATATTTTTATTTTCATGATTTATCCTTTGTTAAAGTTAGTTACCAATAAATAAAAGTTATCGATTGATAACCTTAAGGCCATTATTTGGACCTTGGTGATACTCCTAACTTTGCGATGTGGAATAATCATGACTAGATTGTTTTTATGATGCTTTTTCCAGTTTTTGCACGTTGGTTAAGCTGGAATATCTATGGTTTTAAAAATGAAAAGGAGGGAGAAGCATGGATGAAAGTGAGTAATTTGTCTTTCCTTGTTTTACAAAGGAAAATGCCTCATTGATTTCATGTGAAATTGTTAGTTTAGGTAATCAATTTAGGCGAATAATAAATATTTTGCTAATTGCTACCTTATTAACTAACATTCTACTAGTTGACATTTTGACAAGTTGAATTGATAAAACCTTTGGCAAAAACACTAAGTTAAAATGCTATCACCATGAATCTGTGATGTTTTGTAGTTATTTAACAATCATTGGGCGAAAGAACATGGATATACGCAATCTTGAAGCTTTTATCGTTTTGGCTGAAACTCTGAACTATCATAAAGCTTCAGAGAGACTTTATCTTTCTCAGCCTGCATTGACGAAAAAAATACACGGGTTAGAAGACATTCTTGGTGCTTCATTATTTACAAGAGGGCCGAATGGAACAAGGTTGACTAACTTTGGGCAGAAGACACTGGAAAATACCAGAAAGTTTCTGACGCACTATGAACAGTTTAAAAGTCAGGTACATTTTGATTCAAAAGAAAATTTGGTCAGACATTTGTATGTCGGCTCATGTTTCCCCATCAACAACTATTCTCAGATAGAGAAGAAGATTGCCGGGAATAAAGGAAATGTTGTGCTGGCATTGGTGACCGGGCTGTCAGTTGAGCAGCAAATAAGTTTATTGAATGCAGGAATGTTACATGTTGCTGTAATGCCTCTGGCTTCAGTTTTACATCTGGAGCCGAAAAAGGTATTTACGGAAAAACTGGTTTATATCTTTAAAAAAAGCAGTCAGTTAATATCTCGTTTTAAGTCATCTTTAAATAGAATTGGAAATGGTTTTTTTTCGAACGCTTCATCAGAAAATAAAGAAGTGGTTGAGTTGACTGATTTCCTTAATGTTTTCCCAGTTTATACCGGTGAAAATATGCATCTGTTATTGCAGACAAGCGATTTCATGCTGATTATTGATATGATTACAAAAAATAGTGCTTATACGTGTGTCCCAAAGCGAATGATTAGTTCTATTCCTGAATACTTTATGGACTCTTTGGAAATTATTGAAACAGATAAGAAAGTTGATCTCGGAGTAGTATGGTCAAATTCAATAGATGAGTATTTGATTAATGATGCCGAAGATTTTTCTGCGTGGATTGCGAGTGCATAATTCGGTGCTGTAGTTTCTTTATAAGCGTTTTTATTTACTCTCTATATGAATGAACTTTAATGTATTTCTTGTAAATATTTCCTCAGTAATACTTGAGTCGTAAGGTTTATTGGTATTTTTCATTCTGTGAATTTCTCATTCTGTAAATAGAGGGGCATATTTTCAATATTTAAGTAATTGGTTGTTTGGGCTACTGATCGGATAAATGATGTTCGAATAGATGGCGGGATATAATCGGGCATATTATTCTATGCCCGATTATATTTGATAAAACTGGATTTTAATCAGCGCCTTGAGTTGCATTAAATGCGTCAGTCATTTGCTCAAGTTGTTCCTGAATATCCATCCATTCTATTTCAACATCGTCCAGTTTGGATTTTGCCTCTGTTTGTTGATGTAGGCATTCTGTTAATTCAGCTTTGCGCTCATTTTCATAGAGATTATTGTCTGACAATTTCTCTTCTAATTTAGCCAACTCAGCGCCTAGTTTATCCATCTGCTTTTCAAGGGTGGCGAGCTGTTTGCGCAACGGCTGGGTTTGATTACGGAATTCTGCTTCACGTCGTTTTTGATCTTTACGCTCTTGGGCACTGAAATTTGAGTTGCCATTTGCCTCGGTTTCAGCCGCCGCTTTCCCTTTCTCCTGACTGTCACGCGTTTGCTGGCGTTGCAATTCTGTCAGCCATTGCTGGTAATCTTCCAGATCACCGCTGAAAGATTCCACTTTGCCATCATGCACCAGATAAAGCTCATCCGTTGTGGAACGCAGCAAATGCCTATCATGCGATACCACAACTAACGCCCCTTCGAAATCAATGATCGCTTCGGTCAGCGCCTGCCTCATGTCGAGATCAAGGTGGTTGGTGGGTTCATCCAGCAACAAAAGATTGGGGCGTTGCCAGACAATGAGTGCCAATACCAAGCGCGCTTTTTCACCGCCGGAAAAACGGCCGCTTGGGTCGGTCACTTGATCACCCTTAAAGCCAAAGCCGCCCAGATAATCCCGAAGCTGTTGTTCGGTTTCCTGTGGCGCTATCCGGACTAAATGCTGCAATGGCGATTCATCTGCCCGCAAGTATTCCAGTTGGTGCTGCGCGAAGTATCCCAGCTTGATGCCTTTTGATAAGGATATTGTTCCTTGCTGTGGTTCAAGCTCTCCCGCCAGCAATTTGATCAGTGTCGATTTACCTGCACCATTGCGGCCTAGCAGGCCAATGCGTGAACCCGGTACCAAATTTAATTTAATGGAATCGAGCACGGTTTTGTCGCCATAACCCGCACTGACTTTTTCCATGTTCAAAAGCGGATTTGGCAGGCTGTCCGGCTGGCGAAAGCTGAAATGGAAAGGATTATCAACATGGGCCGGGGCGATGAGCTCCATCCGTTCCAGCATTTTAATGCGGCTTTGTGCTTGCTTCGCTTTGGAGGCTTTGGCCCGGAAGCGATCAATGTAGCTTTGCAAATGGGCAACTTTTTCCTGCTGGCTTTGATATAGCGCTTGTTGCTGGGCAAGTTTGGCTGCACGTTGCCGTTCGAAAGAGGAGTAGTTGCCAGTGTATTCATACAGGCTCTGTTGCTCAATATGCAGCACTTTATCAATGATCGGATCGAGGAAATCCCTGTCGTGGGAGATCAAAATTAAAGTGCCGGTATAGTTTTTTAGCCATTTTTCGAGCCAGATAACGGCGTCCAAATCAAGGTGGTTGGTCGGTTCGTCAAGCAAGAGTAAGTCAGAGCGACAAATCAGCGCCTGTGCCAAATTAAGGCGCATGCGCCAGCCACCGGAAAATGTGCTGACAGGTTGTTCCAACTGGGCTTGGGAGAATCCAAGGCCATGCAGCAGGCTGGAAGCCTTGGAGCGAATTGTCCATGCCTGAATGGCATCAAGCAACCCGTGGATATGGGCGATGGCATGGCCATCATTCTGTTCGTTGGCAATGCTCAGCTTCTGTTCCAGTTGCCGGAATTCACGATCGCCATCGATCACATATTCCAGTGCTGAGGTTTCGAGAGCTGGTGTCTCCTGATTAACCCACGCCAATGCCCAATTGGAAGGAAATGTGACTGAGCCTGTTTCTGCCTGAAGTTCATTTTTCAGTAATGCCAGCAGGGTAGATTTGCCACAGCCATTCTTGCCAACCAATCCTATTTTTTGGCCCGGATTGATGGTTGCGCTGGCATTATCCAGAAGGACACGTATGCCACGGCGGATTTGCAATGAAGAGAAAACAATCATAGATGTTGTCTACTTAATATGTGTTAAGTTAATAATTAGATCGTATGTATTCAATTTGATAGCTTGGCGTGCATGGTAGCGGAAAATATGTGTTCTGACACGCCTTGGGGGGATTGATGTCTTTATCACCTAATATATCGCCACCAAAAGTATTACTATTATATATCCATCCTGAACCCCTGAATTCAGTTGCGAATAGAGCTCTATTGCAGTTTGTACAGGATCTTGAGCATGTGACAGTTCATGATCTCTATGGCTGTTATCCTGATTTTTTCATCGACATTTCCCTTGAACAGCAATTGCTGCGTGAACACAAAGTGATTGTTTTCCAACATCCTTTATATACATACAGTTGTCCGGCTCTATTGAAAGAGTGGATGGATCGCGTGCTGAGCCGTGATTTTGTCAACGGCACTGAGCAGGCGTTGAGAGGAAAATATTGGCGTTCCGTCATTACGACCGGAGAGCCTGAAGGTGCCTATAAAAGAGGTGGCGCGAATCGCTACCCGATGGAGGAGATCCTCCGGCCTTTCGAATTGGCTGCATCCATGTGTCAGATGCATTGGCTATCACCGATGATAATTTATTGGGCCAGACGCCAAAAGCCTGACGTGCTCGCGAGTCATGCCAATGCTTATCACGAATGGCTGAAAATGCCATTGTCTTTGGGAGGGCTGTGATCATGGAGACGTCAGCGCTGTTAAATGTCGGAACACTGTTCTTGTTTGCTGTTGTTGTTGCGGTGCCCCTTGCCCAGAAGTTCGGGATTGGTGCTGTATTGGGCTATCTAATCGCCGGCATTGCACTTGGCCCTTGGGGAATTGGATTTATCAAGGATGTTGATGAAATCCTGCATTTCTCTGAGCTTGGTGTTGTTTTCTTGATGTTTATCATCGGGCTTGAGTTGAATCCAACAAAACTCTGGCAACTCAGGCGGTCTATTTTTGGTGTGGGTACGGCGCAGGTGATCTTAACGGCGTCGGTGCTGGCCTTACTGCTTTATCTGACGAATTTTTCCTGGCAGGCAGCGGTGGTTGGTGGCATTGGATTGGCGATGTCATCAACTGCAATGGCACTGCAATTAATGAAAGAGAAGGGAATGAAGGGCAATGAAGGCGGGAAACTCGGTTTTTCTGTCTTGCTGTTTCAGGACATGGCTGTTATTCCTGCTTTGGCTGTGATCCCCTTGCTGGCTGGCGGAGTCGGTTCCAGTGACTGGTATCGTATCGTATTGAAAATCGCCGCCTTTGCGGGCATGTTGCTGGGAGGGCGGTATTTGTTGCGGCCACTGTTCAGGCTGGTGGTGAAATGCGGTATCAGGGAGGTGTTTACGGCCGCTTCTCTGCTGGTTGTGCTGGGTGCGGCGATTTTCATGGAAAAATTGGGTTTTTCAATGGCACTCGGTACGTTCATTGCCGGCGTTTTGCTGGCAGACAGCGAATATCGCCATGAGCTGGAAATTGCTATTGAGCCATTCAAGGGATTGTTGCTGGGTCTATTTTTCATTTCTGTTGGAATGTCCTTGAATATGGGCGTCCTGCTGACCAATTTATTGAGCGTCCTATTGAGCGTGTTAGGATTGGTGCTGGTAAAAGGTTTCATCCTTTATTTGCTCGGGAGAATATCCGGCTTGAGGCAATCGTCGAGTCTGCAATTATCTGGGGTGCTAAGTCAGGGAGGGGAATTTGCATTCGTACTATTTTCTGTCGCGCTCGGGCAAAAGGTACTGGATCAGAATCAGATGTCACTCTTGTTGGTTGTCGTGACATTATCGATGATGACAACACCTTTGGTAATGCAACTGATTGAAAAACTGTTGGCACATCGATATAACGCACAAGAAGAGCACAGTGAACAACCCTTTGTGGAAGATAATGACCCACAGGTGATTTTGGTGGGATTTGGCCGTTTTGGGCAAGTGGTCGGGCGCTTGCTGATGGCAAATAAGATCCGCATTACGGTATTGGAACGTGATGTGAGTGTCATTGGTACGATGCGCCGTTATGGCTATAAGGTGTATTATGGCGATGCGAGCGAACTAGAGTTATTGCGTTCTGCAGGGGCCGCAAAAGCCAAGGCGATTGTCATTACCTGTGATGAGCCGGAAGATACGATGGCAATTGTGCATTTATGCCAAAAGCATTTTCCTCACCTGCATATTACTGCCCGCGCCAGAGGGCGTCTGGAAGCCCATGAACTGTTACAAAGCGGTGTGAAGGATTTTAACCGGGAAACATTTTCCAGCGCCTTGGATTTGGGGCGTAAGGTTTTGATCCGGTTGGGGATACATCCACATCAGGCACATCGCGCGCAGCAGCATTTCCGTCGTTTGGACATGCGAATGCTGCGTGAGCTTATGCCTCATTTACACGGCGATTTGGCGCAAATAACTCGTGTGAAAGAAGCCCGCAGGGAACTGGAAGAATTATTTGAACGAGAAATGATGAATGAACGTCGCCAGCCGGAAGGATGGGACGAATATGAGTAATGTCGGGGTGAATTATGTCAGTAAGTCGTAAGCGTTTTATTGCGGGAGCAGTTTGTCCGAAATGCCAGTCACAGGATACGCTGGCAATGTGGCAAGAAAATAAGGTAGATATTGTGGAGTGCGTTAGCTGTGGTCATGTGCAGAGACAAACAGATGAGGCGGTGACTTCGCACATTCGGGGGCAGGAGCAAGTTATTGGCATTTTTACGCCACAATAACTCTCCCCTTCACCTGCTAAATTACCGCTTTTGGGGTGGCACGACTCCCGACCACCGTACTTATCAGCGTATGGTTATCTATGCCTCCGGGATAAATGAGAGGCTCCTGCCTCTCATCAAATAATCTATGTTCTTATTAATAAATATATTAACAATAAAACGTGGATAAATTTCATCATCCCTAGGTACAGCGGCGTAGAATTCCGTTACAATTGACGGCATTTTTTAAGCTGTAAAAATTTTCCCTTACGGGTTTTCCCCCGGGTATGTAGGAGTTGTCATGAAAGTAGCAAAAGACGTAGTGGTAAGCCTGGCTTATCAAGTAAGAACAGAAGATGGTGTTTTAGTTGATGAGTCCCCGGTAAGCGCACCGTTAGACTATCTGCATGGCCGTGGTTCTCTGATCAGTGGATTGGAAAAAGCACTGGAAGGCCGTGAGGCAGGTGAACGTTTCGACGTGAGCGTGGAAGCGGGCGATGCATACGGTCAGTACGATGAAAATCTGGTTCAGCGTGCACCAAAAGACGTATTTGTTGGTGTTGATGATATTCAGGTTGGCATGCGTTTTCTGGCTGACACAGATCAAGGGCCTATCCCAGTTGAAATCACCGCGATTGAAGGTGATGAAGTTGTCGTTGATGCTAACCACATGCTGGCCGGTCAAGACCTGAAATTCAATGTTGAAATCGTTGCAATCCGTGAAGCAACAGAAGAAGAATTGGAACATGGTCATGTGCATGGTCAAGGTGGTTGTGGTGATCACGATCATCACCATGAGCACGATGAACATGGATGCTGCGGTGGCGGCTGCCATTAATTGACGCTACTGAGTATTTTTAGCTGACAGCCTGAATGAATCGGCAGGCTGAAAAATCAGTAAGCAGAAGAAAAAGGGAGGCTCGGGTGAGCTTCTCTTTTTTTATTCTGCCTTTCATCACCCCGCCTGTTTTCAGCCTTCCTTGGCAGGAAATTTTCCCCGTTAATCATACTGATACACATTAATCATGTGCATCAATAATGCGGAGGCGGAGTTTCCTCTGAGAGTGGGGCAATAATCGACGATTGTTGGGTTTTCAGACGTTCAGCCATTAACCGTAGCTGCTCTTTCAATCTGTCAGTTTCAATTTGCTGTTTTCTGACTTCTTGACTCAATTCTTCAATGGTGGCTTCCTGGTAGGCCAGCTTTGTTTCCACCTGCTCCATTCTTTGTTCAAAATCGGATAATTCCATTACCTTTTCTCCTGCATCTGTTTAATTAATTACCTTATGAGATAATTTTTCTAAAAACAATTTTCACACAAAGTAACACTATAATATTTAAATCATTCAGTAAAAGCAGGTCTTGTGAAACCTCTCTACATTAATGTTGTCTCAATGGTTTTAGAGCGAAATATAGCAAATATTGTCATAAGATGATGTAGGCAGTTATAGTAGGTGTTGCGTGTAGCTTGTGCTGACGTTGACCCCAAAAACTTATTGGAGAGTAGGATGAAATCATTGTTTAAAACAACTTTGCTGGCGACGACTCTGGCAGTAGCATTTAGTGTACCTCAAGCTTTGGCAGACAACACAGCAACCAAAAGCGACGTTAAACTCAATAGTGCATTTAAAACGGCAGATCAGCAAAACTCTTATGCTCTGGGTGCTTCTTTGGGCAGCTACATGGATAACTCATTGAAAGAGCAAAAAGCACTTGGCATCAGTATTGAGAAAGCCCAATTGCTGGCGGGTGTTGAAGATGCCTTGAATAGCAAGAGTAAGCTGACAGATAAAGAAATTCAGCAAACGCTGATCGCTTTCGAAACCAAAGTGAAAGAGGCTGCACAAGCCAAAGCAGAAAAAGAATCCAAAGAAAATGGCGAAAAAGGTGCTAAGTATCGCGCTGAATTTGCCAAGCAAGCAGGTGTCGTGAAAACCAAGACTGGCCTGCTTTACAAAGTTGAAAAAGAAGGTACTGGCAAGGCACCTAAACCAAGCGACACCGTGGTTGTTAACTACAAGGGTACTTTGATTGATGGTCAGGTTTTTGATAACTCTTTTGATCGCAAAGAACCTCTGTCCATCCGTCTGGATAGCGTGATCCCAGGTTGGATTGAAGGTCTACAGCATGTGAAGAAAGGCGGAAAAATCACACTGGTTATCCCACCAGAACTGGCTTACGGCCAAGCCAGCGTGCCTCAAATCCCTGCAAATTCTACCTTAATTTTCAATATCGAACTGTTGGATGTTAAACCAGCTGCAAAACCAGCGGGCAAAGCAAAATAATTTCTGACGATAATTTAGCAATAACACTGTCGGGGGCTTAATGGCTCCCGATTTATATGTATTTCCTTCGTTTTTTATCTTTCTATGGTTATTTACTTCAGCTTGATGAGTAATAAGTTTTGAATAAAGATGAACGAATTTGTCTGCTTATTATTTCCTGCGGTATCACATAAAATATTATTTCCTATTTCAGTCGTAATTTCAGGCATATTTGCCATAAAGCTGTGATAAACCCCCGTGATATGCTCAGCAATAGCTTGACGTAAATTCAATGTAGTTTTAACGTCAATGTAGTTTTAACATTATCACCCCGAATAGAATATAAAACATTCTGCCTGCGACAGTAGAAGTTTACTGAGGCAGATCCTCGGTTGTCGTAATGTGATTTTATAATAAATCTCACGTTGAGATTTTTGGTAAGGCAAAGTTTGAGCTTGAAGGATGGTGCATTACATGTCTACCCCGTTATTAACTGGTGATAACAGTGATCTCGATTTACTGGAAAACCAACCGTTTACTGAAATAGATCATGAAATTTTAAAATCTTACGAAGCTGCTGTTGATGGCCTGGCTATGTTGATTGGTGGGCATTGTGAGATAGTTCTTCATTCACTGGAAGATCTTAAATGTTCAGCTGTCAGAATAGCCAATGGTGAGCATACAGGCCGTCAGATTGGCTCGCCAATTACCGATTTGGCGTTACGAATGCTGCATGATATTACCGATGAAGATAGCAGTGTCTCTAAAGCATATTTCACACGGGCGAAAAGTGGCTCGTTGATGAAATCTGTCACAATTGCTATTCGTAATCGCCAGCGTCGGGTTATTGGGCTTTTATGTATTAATATGAACCTCGATGTACCTTTCTCTGAGATTATTCAGACCTTTATCCCGGAAAAAACACATGAAGTTGCTTCAAATGTTAACTTTGCTTCTTCTGTAGATGATTTAGTGGCACAAACGTTGGAATTCACGATTGAAGAAGTGAATGCTGATCGCACGGTTTCTAACAATGCGAAAAACAGGCAAGTGGTACTGAACCTCTATGAAAAAGGCATTTTTGATATTAAGGATGCAATCAATCAGGTCGCTGAACGTTTGAATATCTCGAAGCATACGGTATATCTCTATATTCGCCAGTTTAAAAATGGTGAATATGCTAGTCCGGAGAAGTAATGTCTTCACTGTCATATTGCTTGCTGGTCACCGGGCCAGCTTATGGTACTCAACAAGCAAGCAGTGCCTATCAATTTGCTCAGGCGCTAATCGCTTCAGGTCATACGCTGCGCAGTGTGTTTTTTTATCGTGAAGGAGTCCAAAATGGTAATCAATTGGTCTCTCCTGCCAATGATGAATTTGATCTGACCAAAGCATGGCAAACTTTGGCGGCCGAACACCAGTTCAATCTGTCTATCTGTGTCGCTGCGGCATTGCGGCGTGGGGTTGTGGATGGACAACAAGCCCGTGAATTGGCGCTGCCTGCGGCAAACTTGGCGCAGGGTTTTGAACTCAGCGGATTAGGAGCGCTGGCAGAAGCCATGATGCTAAGTGATCGGGTTGTACAATTTTAGGGGCCGTGAGGTATTAATGAAAAAAATAGCTTTTGTATTTACTGAAGCCCCCCACGGTTCTTCTGCCGGCCGAGAAGGGCTGGATGCATTACTTGCAACATCAGCATTGACCGAGCAAATTGGTGTATTTTTTATTTCTGATGGCGTACTCCAACTACTGCCCAATCAGCAACCAGATAAAATTTTGGCTCGTGACTATATCTCGACTTTTAAAATCTTGCCGATGTATGACATTGATAAATGCTATGTATGCCTCGATGATCTACTGAGCCGCGGAGGCAATCCAGCACATGATTTGGTGCTGAAGGCTGAATTTCTTTCAGCGGAAGCCTTGCGGGAGCTGTTGGCGGAATATGATGTCGTGGTGAAGTTTTAATCTATTGCAGCGATAGCTATTGCAGGTAGGTAACATGTTATATACTGTTGGTCGCTCACCATACCATATCGACTTCAAAGCAATGCTTAGCCTTATTTCTGATATTGATGATGTTTTATTAATTCAGAATGGTGTGTTATTAGGCATCAATAATAATCGCGATTTAGTGGAATTGCTTAATACAGGTGCTGGCATTTATGTTCTGAAAGAAGACTTGGATGCCCGGGGGATGTTTGAACAAATATCTGACCGTGTAAAGGTGATTGATTACGCCGGATTTGTTAGCTTAACAGTGAAACATCAGCAAAATTTTGCCTGGTAAATGTGAATTGAACTTTTCTGCTACTTTAGCAGTACAGAAAAACGCTTTACCAGCATAGAAAAACTGTATATTTCTTGACACCTAGTCAAGTCAGCAATAAAATTCCGCGTCCTCTCGTTTTGCCATTATGGCAAGGCGAGAGTAAAATCCGTGTTTACGAAGCAAAAAACCAGGAGCTTTTTTAATAATGGCAACTATTAACCAGCTGGTTCGCAAATCTCGTAGCTCGAAAGTTGTGAAAAGCAACGTTCCTGCTCTGGAAGCTTGCCCGCAAAAACGTGGCGTATGTACTCGTGTATATACTACCACCCCTAAAAAACCAAACTCCGCACTGCGTAAAGTATGCCGTGTGCGTTTGACTAACGGCTACGAAGTTTCTTCCTACATTGGTGGCGAAGGCCACAACTTGCAGGAACACTCCGTTATCCTGATCCGTGGCGGTCGTGTAAAAGACTTGCCAGGTGTGCGTTACCACACTGTTCGCGGTGCACTGGACTGTGCCGGTGTTAAAGACCGTAAACAAGGTCGTTCCAAGTACGGTGTGAAGAAGCCAAAGGCTTAATGGTTCTCCGTTAAGTAAGGCCAAACATTTTTCACTTTAATGTCAAAATAAACTCGTAGAGTTTTGGACAACCCTGAAATTCGAAACGGAGTATTTCCATGCCACGTCGTCGTGTAATTGGTCAACGTAAAATTCTGCCAGATCCAAAGTTCGGATCTGAACTGCTGGCCAAATTTGTAAATATCCTGATGGTAGACGGTAAAAAATCTACCGCAGAAGCAATCGTATATAGCGCGCTTGAGACCCTGGCTCAGCGTTCTAGTAAAGATCATCTGGAAGCATTCGAGCTGGCACTGGATAACGTGCGCCCGACTGTGGAAGTTAAGTCCCGCCGTGTTGGTGGTTCTACCTATCAGGTTCCAGTTGAAGTTCGTCCGGTTCGTCGTAATGCTTTGGCAATGCGTTGGATCGTTGATGCTGCTCGTAAACGCGGTGATAAGTCGATGGCTCTGCGCCTGGCGAATGAATTATCTGATGCGGCTGAAAACAAAGGCGCTGCTGTGAAGAAACGTGAAGACGTTCACCGCATGGCAGAAGCTAACAAGGCGTTCGCACACTACCGTTGGTAATCCCTTTTTAGGTCAATCATCGGCAGTGAATATGTTCGGGGTAGCGGCTCAGCTACCCGTTCTCTATATTGAACGTCCACGAGAGAGGAAAAAATGGCTCGTAAAACACCTATAGCGCGTTACCGCAACATCGGTATCAGTGCTCACATCGACGCCGGTAAAACCACGACAACTGAACGTATTCTGTTTTACACGGGTGTAAACCACAAAATTGGTGAAACTCACGAAGGTTCAGCAACAATGGACTGGATGGAGCAGGAACAGGAACGTGGTATCACTATCACGTCTGCTGCGACCACTGCGTTCTGGTCTGGTATGGCTAAACAGTTTGAGCCACACCGTGTAAACATCATCGACACCCCAGGCCACGTTGACTTCACCATCGAAGTAGAACGTTCCATGCGTGTTCTTGACGGCGCAGTCATGGTTTACTGTGCAGTTGGTGGCGTTCAGCCGCAGTCTGAAACCGTATGGCGTCAGGCTAACAAATACAATGTTCCACGTATCGCGTTCGTTAACAAAATGGACCGTATGGGTGCGAACTTCCTGCGCGTTGTTGAGCAGATTAAAACCCGTCTGGCTGCTAACCCAGTTCCACTTCAACTGGCTATCGGTGCTGAAGATACCTTCACCGGTGTTGTTGACCTGTTGAAAATGAAAGCAATCAACTGGAACGAAGCTGATCAGGGAACTACCTTCACTTATGAAGAAATCCCAGCAGACATGGTTGAACTGGCTCAAGAATGGCATCAGAACCTGATCGAATCCGCAGCAGAAGCATCAGAAGACCTGATGGACAAATATCTGAGCGGTGAAGAGCTGACTGAAGAAGAAATCAAGACAGCTCTGCGTAAGCGTGTTCTGGCTAACGAAATTATCCTGGTTACCTGTGGTTCTGCATTTAAGAACAAAGGTGTTCAGGCAATGCTGGATGCAGTTATCGAATATCTGCCAGCACCTACCGATGTTGAATCCATCAAAGGTATGCTGCCAGACGGTAAAGACACACCAGCAGAACGTCACTCTAGCGATGACGAGCCATTCTCTGCACTGGCGTTCAAAATCGCAACCGACCCATTCGTGGGTAACCTGACGTTCTTCCGTGTTTACTCCGGTGTTGTTAACTCCGGTGATACCGTACTGAACCCAGTTAAAGACAAAAAAGAACGTTTTGGCCGTATCGTACAGATGCACGCCAACAAACGTGAAGAAATCAAAGAAGTCCGTGCAGGCGATATCGCTGCTGCAATCGGTCTGAAAGATGTGACTACAGGTGATACTCTCTGTGACATGAACGCACCAATCATTCTGGAGCGCATGGAATTCCCAGAGCCAGTTATCTCTGTTGCTATTGAGCCAAAAACTAAAGCTGACCAAGAAAAAATGGGTATCGCTTTAGGCCGTCTGGCTCAAGAAGACCCATCATTCCGCGTGAGCAGTGACGAAGAAACTGGTCAGACTATCATCGCAGGTATGGGCGAACTTCACCTCGACGTACTGGTTGACCGTATGCGTCGTGAATTCAACGTTGAAGCGAACGTAGGTAAACCTCAGGTTGCTTACCGTGAAACTATCCGTGCTTCTGTTGAGCAGGAAGGTAAACACGCTAAACAATCCGGTGGTCGTGGTCAGTATGGTCACGTATGGCTACGTATCGAGCCTCTGGAAGCAGGTGGCGCTGGTTACGAATTCGCGAACGAAATCGTTGGTGGTGTTGTTCCTAAAGAATACATCCCAGGCGTTGACAAAGGCGTTCAGGAACAGCTGAAGAGCGGTGTTCTGGCTGGTTACCCAATCGTTGACGTTAAAGTTGCTCTGTTCGATGGTTCTTACCATGACGTTGACTCTTCAGAAATCGCCTTTAAAATTGCCGCATCCATGGCATTTAAAGAAGGCTTCATGAAAGCTAAACCAGTTCTGCTGGAACCTATCATGAAAGTTGAAGTGGAAACACCAGAAGACTACATGGGTGACGTCATCGGTGACTTGAACCGTCGCCGTGGTATGATCGATGGTATGGATGATGTAGCTACGGGCAAAGTTGTTCGTGCTCAAGTACCATTGTCTGAAATGTTCGGTTATGCTACTGACCTGCGTTCTCAGACCCAAGGTCGTGCTTCTTACTCCATGGAGTTCTTGAAGTACAACGAAGCGCCTAGCAACGTCGCTCAGGCTATTATTGAAGCTCGTAAAGCTAGATAAGTTTTCGAGTTTACTATCTTTTTAGCTCCCTCATCTCTGTGACGGGGGAGCAGTATTAAGGAATAGAGTCGTGTCTAAAGAAAAGTTTGAAC